>JAGRLC010000086.1:0-14818 GCA_020441995.1 Rhodobiaceae bacterium | reverse complement strand
AACCAACTGAGCTACTCCGCCCCAAGGGCTGCTTCTTTGACACGGCCGGCAACCCTGCAGCGAAGCGCGGGGATCACGATAGGCCGAAGCGGCGACGCCGCCTGAAGCGCGGGCGATATAAGGTGGCCCCGGCTGGCCTGTCAAGCAAGCCGCGCCATACTTCTGCACTTGATGGACTAGTTCGCGCCGGCGGATTCCATGGCGCGTGAAGAAAGGCCCACGGCGGCCGCGTCGTGAACCGTCTGCGTCGCGTCGATCGTGCCGCCGCCAAGCAGCCGCCCACGGCCATCGGAAAGGTCATAGAAGACGCAGGCCTGTCCGGGCGAAACGCCGGTCTCCGGTTCCAGCAGTTCAACAGCCGCCATGCCATCGGCAAGCATCATCCGCGCCGGCACGGGCGGACGCGTCGAACGCACCTTGACCGCGATTTCCATTTCACTTTTCAGTGCATCCTCAAGACTGCCGCCACCGAGCCAGTTGATGTCCCGCAATAGAACCGTCGCGGTTTCCAGCGCCGAACGCGGCCCGACAATGACGCGCGCGCTCTCTGCATCGAGCGCAACCACATAAAGCGGCTCGCCGGTCGCAACGCCGATGCCGCGCCGCTGACCCACCGTGTAGCGCAGAATGCCTTCGTGACGGCCCAGCACCCGGCCATCCACATGAACAATGTCGCCCGGCATTGCCGCATCGGGACGCAGCTTCTCGATCACCTGGGAATATTTGCCCGTCGGCACGAAGCAGATGTCCTGGCTGTCGCTCTTCTCGGCAACGGCCAGACCATGCTTGCGCGCGATCTCGCGGGTTTCGTCCTTGTGCATGTCGCCAAGCGGAAAGCGCAGGAAATCGGTCTGCGCTTGCGTCGTGGCAAACAGGAAATAGCTCTGGTCGCGGTCGGGATCGAGCGCCCGGTAGAGCGCGCGCTTGCCCGAGCCATCCGGCGCGGGCCGCGACGAAATGTAGTGGCCGGTCGCCAGCGCCTGCGCGCCCAGTTCGCGCGCGGTATCGAGCAGATCGTGAAACTTGATCTTCTGGTTGCAGCTGACGCAGGGCACCGGCGTTTCGCCAGCGATGTAGCTGTCGGCGAAGGCGTCGATGACGGCGGCCTTGAAACGCTGCTCATAGTCGAGAACGTAGTGGGGAATTCCCAATGCGTCAGCGACGCGGCGCGCGTCGTGGATGTCCTGTCCCGCACAGCAGGCGCCGGCACGGTGCGTCGCCTCGCCGTGGTCGTAGAGCTGCAGCGTCACGCCGACCACATCGTAGCCGGCCTCCTTGAGGAGCGCCGCGACAACGGACGAATCGACGCCACCCGACATGGCAACAACCACGCGGGTCTCCTCACGCTTACCGGGCAGGTCGAGATCGATAGAAGTCATTCTGCGGTTTCATATGTTCAGCGCGCTCGGCCAAAGGGCGTGCGCGGATATTGCCCATTGCGGGCAATTTATGTCTGCGGCAAGCGAAAGACCAGCGTTGCCGCAACAAAAGATGCCGGACAGCCTGCTTAGCTCTACCCGGCAGAAGATTCCGCCCTGCCCGGCAATCGCTTCCCTTTCCCGACACCCACAACAAGACACCGCCTACTCTACCAATTTTTCAAACCACTGATCCAAAAAGAGTTTTCCCATTCAAGCGTCCGGTTTTCAAAACTGGCCCGGCACTTGCTGAATAGCTGGCAGGGCGAAATGCGCCCGCAGGTCAAGCAGTACCGGATGAGTGTCACGTGACAACGGCAAGCGTAATCGCATTCCTCCAGCCAGGCGTTCAGCCAGGGCTCAAGGCGCGTTCAGGCGGCGAAGCGGGCGAAAACCCGTTCGCGGCACTGCTCGCCTCTCTTGGTATTGAAGCCGCGCCGGCAGCCGCCAACGCCACAGGCGCCCAGGCTGGAATCACCGCAGGACAGACGGGCGCGGCACAGACCCCCGGCGCCAAGCTTTCCGCGCCGCTGCAACTTCTCAAGGACATTGGCGAAGCCATCGCCAAGGCGCTGGAAGAGGGAACCGAACTTCCCGACTTCGACCAGCTACCGCCGGAGTTTCAGGCGCTTCTGGCACAGTTCGCCCAGCTTCCCGATGGTTTGCATGCCGCGCTGGTAACGCTGATCGGCACCGATGCGGTTGCCGCGCTCGACGAACTTGCCGCAAGCGCGGGAGATGCTCCGCTTCCCGCCCCGGCCGATGCGTCTCCTCCCGCACCGGCTGCGGACGAAGGCGAATCCACCCAGCCGAACGCTACACCGGGCACCGGAGAAACTGCGGCAGCGGACGCAGCCAATGAGCCCCCCGCGCCGCAGCCGGTAACATCGGATGCCGCATCTGCCCCCGCTGAAACACCTGCCGCGTCAGCGCAAACCGCGCCAGCGGCAACAGCTCCTGCCGCGACCGCACCCGCAGAGACCACGAAGACCGCGGCTGCACCTGCGCCCGCTGCCGCTCAGCCGGTACAGCAGACAGCGGCCGCCGCCTCCCTATCATCGCAATCGCAGGCGGCCGCCGCTGACGATGCGGCTCTCTCGGCAGATAAACGGGCCGGCGCAGCGGCAACGGATGGCGATGATGCCGGCAATGCGCAGGCGCCAGCCAAAGAAGCCGCAAAACCGGCTGCGCCTGCCACACAAGCCGCTTCGGCCGCTCTGGCAAACGCCGCAACGCCTTCGCGCACCCAGCAGCAAGCGGCCGGGCAGGCCAACAATAACGGCACGCCTGCGAAAGAAGATGCGGTGCGCGCTGAAACCACTGCCCGCGACGCAACCCGTACGGGCTTGCGCGGTCTTCTCGAAACCCTCGCAGCCGGTCCCCAGGCCACGGATTCCGCCACGGCACAGGCGGGATCACGCGCACAAGCCCCGCAGGCGCTCGCCGCCGCGATCCAGTCGGCCATGGCCGCGCGTTCTTCGAACGGTGCGGCTGCAAACGCACCGGCTGCAAATGACATAGCCAGCGTCACCGCGCCGCAGGGCGATTCCATCCTCCTGACCATGGACAAGCCGGGCCAGACAGCATTCGCAAGCGCGCCCGCGCGCAGCGTGACCGTGCCCGCCTATGGATCGTCCCTGCCGGTTTCGCAGATCGCGGTAGCCATTTCGAGCCAGGCCCGCGCCGGCACACGGCATTTCGATATCAGGCTCGACCCGCCAGAAATGGGCCGCATCGACGTGCGTCTCGAAATGAACCGCGATGGCGTCCTGAATGCCCAGCTCACCGTCGACCGGCCGGAAACCTTCGACGCATTGAACCGCGACGCGCGCCATCTGGAGCGGATGCTGCAGCAGTCCGGAATGAAGCTGGACGGCGGATCGATACAGTTCTCACTGCGCGACGGTGGCGGGTCCGGAAACGGACAGGGCTTTGAAAACCAGAACGGCGGCGGCCATTCGGCGCCTGCCGCTGAAGCCGAAGCCGACATGCCCGCGCCGGTCTATGCACGCATACCGTCCAGCGCGCTGGTCGATATTGAAGTTTGAAGCAAGACTAAAGCTGAACCCGGAGTTATTGAGCCATGATCCTCGACGCCCTTTCCAGCGCGCCCCAAACCGGTTCCGCAGCGAAGGATCGCGCCGGCATCGCCGACAACTTCGACACGTTTCTGCAGATCCTCACCACGCAGTTGAAAAACCAGAACCCGCTGGAGCCGCTCGACACCAACGAGTTCACCGCCCAGCTCGTGCAGTTCTCCCAGGTCGAACAGCAGATCAAGCAGAACGACAATCTTGAATCGATCGCCAAGCTCTCCGCCGCCGCCGCCGCAACCAATGCCGTCGGGTTCATCGGCAAGCGGGTTGAGGTCTTCACAACGGTAACGGACATGACCGATGGCAGCGCCAAATGGACGTATACCGCCGCGGAAAAAGCCAAAGACGCGTTGTTCACCATCCGCGATGCCGACGGCAAGGTCGTGTGGACCGGAGAACAGGACATCTCCGCCGGACGCGATGACTTCGTTTGGGACGGCCGCAACACCGACGGCGTCGAACAGCCCGACGGCAAATACATCCTGTCGATCAGCGCCACCAACTCGGATGAGAAGGCCGTGCCGGTGAACATTACGACCCAAACAACGATCGACGGCGTTGACTTCAACGGCGACGAACCGTTGCTGCTGGCCGGCGACACGGCCATTTCACTGGCCGCCATCAAGCGTATTTTCAGCCAGTAACCAGTATCTGGCAGCAGCCTGAAAGCTGTCCTTTCAAAGCCTTAATGAATCTGAACAAAGTCTTGCACGGCTTTGCGAAAATCCGCTGCCTTCCTTTAGCCAAATTTTAAGCGAGACCGCCTAACCTGCTCCCACTGTATTTGTAGCGTATGCGTATGTGTGGAGTTTCGATGAGCGAGCTTTCTCGGCCACGGGTCAGGTATGTGATTGGACCTGACGGCTCACCTCTGACGATTGCTGATCTGCCGCCGGCGGACACCAAGCGTTGGGTGATCCGGCGAAAGGCGGAAGTTGTCGCTGCGGTTCGCGGCGGACTGCTGTCACTGGAAGAAGCGTGCAAGCGGTACACGCTGACGGTGGAGGAATTCCTCAACTGGCAGCATTCAATCGACCGTCATGGCCTTGCCGGCCTGCGCACGACGCGAATCCAGCAATACCGTCACTGAGCAAGTCCAGGAAAAGCGTGAAACGGTTTTCCGCCCGGAATTGCTCCTAAGCAAAAAGTCAGGGTGAAAACCCGGCTCCCGCTATCCGGCACATATAAAGTGTATTGCCCTGCCCGCGGCTGCGGAGCGGGGCTTTCGCCTTTGCATCCGGTTGACAACAAGCGCCGAAACATACCGTTTCGGGAAAGGCAATTTTGAGCCTTTCCCCGATCAATTGCGGAAATTTGCAAGCTTTTAACATTCGTTAACCAGTCGTTTACCAACACGGTAGGAAATTATTGCCCACCAGGCGGCTGCGCCGGGCAGGCAAAATTTTCCCTTCCTTGCCTCCTGCCCGCGCGGCCGCCAACGGCGACAAGCAGATAGAGGCAGGCAAAACGTTGCTGAAACCGTTGTTCGATTTCCTGAAAAGCCTCGGCGCCTCGCGCATTGCCGCGATGGGCGCTGTTTCGCTTGGGCTGATCGGATTTCTGGCCTGGTTCGTGATGCGGCTATCCACCTCGCCGCTGATGCCGCTTTACACCGATCTGACGTTCCAGGATTCCAATGCGATCATCAGCGAGCTCGATTCCCGCGCCATAGAGTATGAACTGCGCCAGGATGGCGCGGTCATCCTTGTGCCAAGCGATCAGGTCCTGCGTCTGCGCATGGACCTTGCCGCCGACGGGCTGCCGTCCGGTGGCGGCGTCGGTTACGAAATTTTCGACAAGGGCGACAGTCTCGGCGCCACCAGCTTCGTCCAGAACGTCAATCACCTGCGCGCCCTGGAAGGCGAACTTGCCCGCTCGATCCGCACCATCAAGGGTGTCCAGGCCGCACGTGTCCACCTGGTTCTGCCTGAACGCCAGCTGTTTGCCCGCGACAAGGCCGAGCCCTCCGCGTCCATCGTGCTGCAATCGCGCGGAATGCTTGAAACCGCGCAGATCCGCGCCATTCAGCATCTTGTCGCGGCTGCCGTCGAAGACCTGACACCGAACCGCGTATCTGTCGTCGACGAGCGCGGCAAGCTGCTTGCCAGCGCCACCGGAGACGATGCGCTTGCCTTGTCCTCGACGCTTGAGGAACGGCGCATCCAGGTCGAGCACCAGTTGCGCGGCAAGGTCGAGGAACTGGTCGCCAGCGTCGTCGGCAGCGACCGCGTGCGTGTGCGCGTTGCAGCCGACATCGACACGACCCGGACCACCGAGACCGCCGATCTCTACGATCCGGCAAGCCGCGTCGTACGTTCCACGCAAACGCGCGAAGAGCAGTCCAGCTCCAGCGAACCGGGCGACACCCAGGGCGTAACCGTTGGCAACGAGCTTCCCGGCGCGGGCCAGAGCGATGCCACCGATGGCAAGGCGACCCAGTCCGCCAACACCACCGAGGAAGTTGTCAATTACGAGATTTCGCGCACCACCCGCACCCAGGTTCAGGAAGCGGGCCGCCTGCGGCGGGTCTCCGTCGCCGTCGTCATCGATGGTTTCTACAGCACCAACGCCAATGGCGATGTCGTCTATCAGGAGCGTTCCCAGGAAGAACTCGACCAGATCGCATCCCTGGTGCGCACCGCCGTCGGTTTCGATGAAGCGCGCGGCGACAGCGTTGAGGTGGTCAATCTGCGCTTTGCCGACGCACCCGTCGACACAACGGCCGGAGCCTCGGCGGGAGGCCTCCTGTCTTTCGGCAAGCAGGATTACTTCTACATTGCCGAGACGGTTGCACTGTTCATCGTCGGAATTCTGGTGATCCTTCTGGTGGTGCGTCCGCTGGTCCGCCGCATCCTGGAAGAATCGCCGCAGCAAGAGGCCGCGCCTGCCCAGATCGCCAATGAATCCGGCGAAGCGGCGGGCGAACAGGCAGCTCTGCCCTCACCGGACCCAATCCCTGCGGTCAAGCCGAAACCCGAATACATCGAAGCCGCAAAAGTTGCAGGCAGCATACAGGCGCAAGTCATGGAGCAGGTTGGCGAAATCGTTGAATCGAACCCGGTCGAAGCCGTCTCTGTCCTGCGTCACTGGATTCAGGATGCCGCGGCATGAACCAGGTCGCCACAATCCCTCAGAACAGCGCCCCTGAAGTCCGCGATCTAGGTGCGGAAACCAGGATCGAAGACATCCAGGGCGCCGAACGCGCCGCGATCGTCCTGCTGGCGCTTGGCGAAGAGTATGGCCGTGCCGTCTGGGCCGCGTTCGACGACGACGAGATCCGCCGCATATCGATCGCGATGTCGAAGCTCGGCAAGGTGGCGCCCGAAGTCGTCGAGAGACTGCTCGGTCAATATGTCATGGAGCTCGGCAAGGCCGGAGCTCTGGTCGGCAATTTCGAGAACACCGAACGCCTGCTCGTTCAATTCCTCCCACAGGACCGCGTTTCGGCCATCATGGAGGAAATCCGCGGCCCGGCGGGTCGCACCATGTGGGAGAAACTTTCCAATGTTCAGGAAGAGGTGCTCGCCAATTACCTGAAGAACGAATACCCGCAGACCATCGCGGTCGTTCTCTCCAAGATCCGCGCCGAGCATGCCTCCCGCGTACTTTCGATCCTGCCCGAAGAGCTGGCGCTTGATGTCGTCCACCGCATGCTGCGGATGGAATCGATCCAGAAGGACATCCTCGACAAGATCGAGCAGACCTTGCGCATCGAATTCATGGCCAACCTGTCGCAGACGCGCCGCCGCGATGCGCATGAGCTGATGGCCGACATCTTCAACAATTTCGATCGCCAGACGGAAACCCGTTTCCTGACCGCGCTTGAGGAAAACAACCGCGAGTCCGCCGACCGGATCAAACAGCTCATGTTCACCTTCGACGACCTCGGCCGCCTCGATGGCGCCGGCATGCAGACGCTTCTGCGCAGTGTCGACAAGGACAAGCTGGCCATCGCTCTGAAGGGCGCGAACGACAAGATGCGCGACTTCTTCCTCCAGAACATGTCGCAGCGCGCCGCCAAGATGCTCAAGGAAGACATGGAAGTCATGGGCCCGGTGCGCCTGCGCGACGTCGACGAAGCGCAAAGCGGAATGGTCAACATGGCCAAGGACCTCGCCGCACGCGGCGAAATCCAGATCACCAAGAAGGGCGGCGAGGACGAGATGGTCTACTGACCATCATGTTTCTCCAAAACCACGGGAGTTGATGAAGTAAAATGGGTGCACCTGCGCGTTACATGTTCGATGAGGTCTTTGCGCTTGCCCAGGCTGGTGAGCCCGAACCGCCACGCTTCGAGGAAGCCGAGCTGCGGCAGGCGGCCCACGAGGCCCGCCAGGAAGGCTACGCGGCGGGTGAAGCCGCCGGCCGCGCCGACGCGCTTGCCCGCATCGAACACCAGCTGGCCAATGCCTGCGACCGTCTCTTCGACACCCTGCCCGGTTTGATCGCCGCCTCCGACGCGCATCGCGCCATGACAGAGGATGCCGCTGTCGATATCGGCGTGCAGATGGCCCGCAAGCTTTCGCGTGCGCTGGTTGCCCGCTATCCGCTGGTTGAAATCGTCGATCTGTTCCGTCAGGCGATCGATGAAATCCGCGCCGTGCCGCACGTCGTCCTGCGCGTCAACGACACGCTTGCCGACCCGCTTTCCGAGCGCATCGGAAAACTCGCCCGCGAAACCGGTGTCGAGGGCCGCGTCATCGTCATGGGCGATCCCGACATCGTACCGGGCGACGCGCGGCTGGAATGGGCCGATGGCGGCATGGTCCGCGACACGGCAGAGCTCGAGGCAAGCCTTGAGGAGGCCGTGAAGCGCTTTGCCCTGCGCCGCCCGCAGATGCGTCCGGGTTCGGCCGACACAATGCCCGATACCGACAGTGGCGCGCATGACGACGCGTCAGAGCAGGAGACCTGATCATGGCCGACGAAACCGAAACGCCATTCGGCGCAATGGACGATCTGCCGCGCGCTGCCGAACATCACGAGCGCGAAGACGACAGCGGTGTTCACACCGCCGGCGAACTGGAAGCGGTGTTCGACATTCCCGTCAAGGTCTCGGCCGTGCTGGGCCGCGCCCGCATGGAGGTCAACAACCTCCTGAAACTGGGCGAAGGTTCCATCGTCGAACTCGACCGCAAGGTGGGTGAGGCGATCGACATCTATGTGAACGACCGGCTGGTCGCCCGTGGCGAGGTCGTCCTCGTCGAAGACCGGTTGGGCGTGACCATGACGGAAATCATCAAGGACGAGCGCGCTTAAGGCGCGCAAAGGAGACGACCGATGAGACTGCTGATCGCAGGCACGCTGAAAGGCCAGCTGACCGAGGCAACCCGTATCGCCATGAACAAGGGGGCCCGTGTCGTTCACGCCGAAACCGTGGATCAGGCGGTCGCAACCTTGCGCGCGGGCCAGGGCGCGGATCTCGTCATGGTCGATGTCATGCTCGACGTCGCCGAACTCATCGACCGGCTTTCGGGAGAACGCATCCATGTCCCCGTGGTCGCATGCGGAACGGAAACCGACACCCGCGCAGCCGTCGCCGCCATTCAGGCCGGCGCCAAGGAATACATCCCGCTGCCGCCCGATCCGGACCTGATCGCCGCGGTGCTCGCCGCCGTTGCCGATGAAAGCCACGCTCTCGTCTATCGCGATGCGGCCATGGCCGGCGTCGTGCAGCTGGCCGAGCAGATCGCGCCGGCCGACGCCAGCATCCTGATCTCCGGTGAATCCGGCACCGGCAAGGAAGTGCTGGCCCGCTACGTTCACCGCAAGTCCAAGCGCTCCGAAAAACCTTTCATCTCGATCAACTGCGCGGCAATCCCCGAAGCGCTGCTGGAATCGGAACTGTTCGGCCACGAGAAGGGCGCCTTCACCGGCGCAACCGGTCGCCGCATCGGCAAGTTCGAGGAAGCAAACGGCGGCACGCTGCTGCTCGATGAAATTTCCGAGATGGACGTGCGCCTGCAGGCGAAGCTGCTGCGTGCGATCCAGGAACGCGTCATCGACCGCGTCGGCGGCACCCGTCCCGTGCCCGTTGATATCCGCATCCTCGCCACCACGAACCGCAACCTGGGCGAGGCCGTGCGCGCGGGAACCTTCCGCGAGGACCTGCTCTACCGCCTCAATGTTGTAACGCTGAAGATCCCGCCCCTGCGCGAACGCCCCGAAGACGTGCTGGCGCTCGCCGATCACTTCGTGCGCAAATATTCCGAAGCCAACGGCATGCCCGGACGCCCGCTGTCGGCGGAAGCCCGCCGCGAACTGGTGCGCAACCGCTGGGCCGGCAACGTCCGTGAACTTGAAAACACCATCCACCGCGCCGTACTGCTGGCCGTCGGCGATGAAATCGGCGCTGAAGCCCTGGCGACTCCGGATGGGATGGGAATGACCGTACCCGGCGATGCGGCCTCGCAGGCGGCGATGACCGCGGAAGCCGTGACCCGCAGCCTTGTCGGCCGCACCGTGGCCGATGTCGAGCGCGACCTGATCCTCGACACGCTCGATCACTGCCTTGGAAACCGCACCCATGCGGCCAATATCCTCGGCATCTCGATCCGCACGCTTCGCAACAAGCTGCATCAATATTCCGGCGAGGGCCATGACATCCCGCAGCCGGGTGAATCGCGTTCGGTCGCATAAGGACCGAACCCGGACTTTTTGTCCCGGAATCGGACGCTTTTCCGGCCCGGTTAACCACCGGTTAACCATGCACCCGGCAAAATTTGCCGGGTAGCCAGACCGTGGTCAGGAAAAGCATTTCATGAGCGACACATCAGGCGTCGGCGTTTCTTCCGCAAATCGCGGTCAAGGCGTTCCGTCGTTCCGCACCATCGTCGATTTCATCAGGCGTGGCGACATCGCCATGGCGCTCGGCGTGATGGCGATTCTCGTCGTCCTGATCATGCCGATGCCGCCGTTTGCGCTCGATATCCTGCTGGCGATCTCGATCATCTTTTCCGTGCTGATCCTGATGCAGGCGCTGTTCATCCGCGGCGTGCTGGAATTCTCGGCCTTCCCGACCGTGCTGCTGATGGCGACGATGCTGCGCCTGTCGCTGAACCTCGCCTCGACGCGCCTGATCCTCGCCAACGGCCACGAGGGCACAGCCGCCGCCGGCCGCGTCATCGAGGCCTTCGGCAACTTCGTCATGGGCGGCAATTTCGTCATCGGCCTGATCGTCTTCGCGATCCTGATCACGGTGAACTTCGTCGTCATCACCAAGGGTTCGGGCCGTATCGCGGAAGTCGCTGCGCGCTTCACCCTCGACGCCATGCCCGGCAAGCAGATGGCCATCGACGCGGATCTTTCAGCAGGTCTTATCGACGAGGAAACAGCCAAGACCCGCCGCCGTAACCTGGAAGACGAAAGCGCCTTCTACGGCGCCATGGACGGCGCCTCGAAATTCGTGCGCGGCGATGCCATCGCCGGCCTGATCATCACCTTCATCAACGTGATTGGCGGCATCATCATCGGCGTCGGCCAGATGGACCTCTCCTTCTCCGATGCCAGCGCGACCTACACGCTGCTGACCGTCGGTGACGGCCTCGTCTCGCAGATCCCGGCGCTGATCGTTTCGGTCGCAGCCGGCCTTCTGGTCTCCAAGGCCGGCGTCAGCGAGGATTCCGATACCGCCCTCGTCACCCAGCTTTCCAGCTACCCCAAGGCGCTCGGCATGACCTCCGGCGTCATGGCGGGTCTCGCCCTGCTGCCCGGCATTCCGTTCCTGCCGTTTGCCGGTCTTGCTCTCGGTGCGGGCGCCATGGCCTGGAACATCGACAAGAACAAGCGCCAGCAGGTGGAGGAGGCCGTGCAAGCGGAAATCAAGGCCACCGAGCCGGCAGCCCCGGTTGAGGAGCCGATCTCCGCCGCGCTCGCCATGGACGACATCAAGCTGGAGGTCGGTTACGGTCTGCTGCCGATGGTCAACAACGCCGATGGCGAGGACCGCCTGACCGGACAGATCAAGGCGCTGCGGCGTCAGCTTGCCCAGGAGATGGGCTTCGTCATGCCTCCGGTGCGCGTCCTCGACAACGTTCAGCTCGACGCCAACGCCTACTCCGTGCGCATCAAGGAAGTGGATGCCGGCTCCGGCACGGTTTTCCCCAATCAGGTAATGGTGATGGACCCGGCGGGCGGCCAGATCGACCTGCCCGGCTTCCACACCACCGAGCCGACATTCGGGCTTCCTGCAACCTGGTGCGAGGAAGCCCAGCGCGACCGCGCCGAAATGAAGGGTTACACGGTGGTCGATCCGGCAACCGTCATCTCCACGCACCTGACGGAAGCCATCAAGGCCAACATGTCCGAACTGCTGTCCTACGCGGATGTGTCCAACCTGCTGGCCGAACTGCCAAAGGACCAGCAGAAGCTCGTCGACGACATCGTGCCGTCGCAGGTGTCGGTGTCCTCGATCCAGCGCGTGCTGCAGTACCTGCTATCCGAGCGTGTGTCGATCCGCGACCTGCCGACGATCCTCGAAGGCATCGCCGAAGCCTCCGCCTTCGCCCGCTCGCCACAGTCCATGACGGAACACGTGCGCACGCGCCTTGCCCGCCAGCTCTGCGCCCAGAACATGGCGCCGGAAGGCTATCTGCCGATCCTGTCGCTGTCGCCGGAATGGGAACAGAACTTCAGCCAGGCGCTTGTCGGCGAAGGCGAGGACCGCCAGCTTGCCATGGCGCCGTCCAAGCTTCAGACCTTTGTTCAGAAAGTGCGCGACGGCTTCGAGACCGCCGCCCGCGACGGCGAGCTCCCCGTGCTGCTGACCAGCGCCCAGAACCGCCCGCATGTGCGCGCCATCGTCGAACGCTTCCGCCCGCAGACCACGGTCATGTCGCAGAACGAGGTGCATACCCGCGCCCGCCTGAAGACGCTTGGCAACATCTGACCGCTGCCGGATTAACCCACCCGCCAACCGCCCTTTCCATTTCCGCGGACATCGCGCTAAAAGCTGAGCCTTCTCGCCGCCTCCAATGACAAGGCTTAGGAAAGATGGACGCTCGCACCGGCATGACACTCGGCCTGATCGGTTACGGCCGGTTTGCCCGCTTCATGCATGAGCTGGCAAGCCGCTTCCTTCCGCAGCTCAAGGTTCGCATCTTCATGCGCAACCCCGTGGCCGGCGTGGAGACGGTCTCCCTTGAAGAAGTTGCGGGTAGCGACATTGTCGCGCTGACGGTGCCGATCGGCGCCTATGAGGCGACGCTGAAGCAGATCGCGCCCATGCTCGGGCCCAGGTCGGTCGTTCTCGACGTAGCGACCGTCAAGGTGCACACGAGCCGCTTGATCCGCGAAATCCTGCCCGGCCAGCCCTATGTCTCGACGCACCCGATGTTCGGACCGGAAGCCTATGCCAAGCTGGGCAGCGACGTGACCGGCCTGCGCATCGTCATCACCGACACCAATCTTCCCGCTGAGCGGATCAGTACGGTAAGCACGATGCTGCGCGGCTTCGGCTTTTCCGTTGTCGAAAAGACCGCCGACGAGCACGACCGCGACCTTGCCGAAACCCTGTTCCTGACCCACTACGTCGGCCAGGTGATCGCGCGCGGCAATTTCGAACGCACCGACATCGACACGCCCTCCTTCGGCTTCCTCATGGATGCCGTGGATGCCGTGCGCCATGACACCGAGCTTTTCCGCCAGGTGCTGCGCTACAACCCCTATTGCGATGCGGTGATCGAGAGATTCGACCGTTGCGAATCCGAGGTCAAAGCTCTTTTGCAAGAGGGCAACCTGACAGCGGACCGCAGGGATTGAGATTGCGGAACAACGTCTTCCCCTTTCTGATGGTGGCATGGCTCGCGGTTTTCTGCTGGTCGTTCTGGGTCTTCTTCGATACGGCCCCTGCCGGCGATGGCTTCGTGCGCGGCATGAACCGCGTTTTCGGCTTCCTTGGCTGGCAGGCGGCTGCAACGGGTCTTGCCATCGTCATTGCGATGACCGGAAAGCGCTTCGAGCGCGGATCGGGTGCGCGCTGGCTGGCGCGCATTCCCGCCGCATGCGCCATCCTGCTCGTGCTGGCCGTGATCGCCGCAATCATCATTGCCGTGGCCACAGCCCCTTGACCACAAGCCTGTTCAAACGGCATGAGGCGGCATGACAACGATCCCTCTCAGCCTTGATGGCATCACAGACATTCCGCCCGGCAAGCTCGCCAATGTCGCGATCCTGCTTCAGATGTTCGCACCGCCCGAAGGTTTCTCGCCCATGCGCGCGCCCTTCGGCTACGCGCTGGAGCGGCTCAAGGGAGATTCGCTTGAACGCTACCGCAAACTGTACCGCGTCGTCGGCGGCCCATGGCTTTGGTACTTGCGGCTGCAGCTCAGCGACGAGGATCTGACCGCAACGCTCGATAGCCGCGACGTGGAAGCCTTCGCCCTTTCAGGCGCCGGCGGAGACATCGGCATCCTGGAGCTGGATTTCCGCGAGCCGGGCGAAGTTGAACTCGCCTTTTTCGGTCTCGCTCCCGACGCCATTGGCGGCGGCCTTGGCCGGTACCTGATGGGCGAGGCGATTTCGCGCGGCTTCGTGCGGGGCTCCAAACGGATGTGGGTTCACACCTGCAACTTCGACCATCCCAAAGCACTGGATTTCTACATAAAGTCGGGCTTCACGCCTTACAGCCGCTGCATCGAGGTTGCCGATGACCCGCGCCTGACAGGCCTGCTGCCGCGCGGCGCGGCGCCCCATGTGCCGCTGATCGAGCCGCAAGACAACGCTTGATAGGACGCCCGGCGCCCAATAGCGTCACCCGGAATTCCATCACGGCAGGACGATCATGACCTCCACCCACGACTACGAAGACGACCCGCGCAACGCCTCGATCCTGATCAGCATCAACGGCGAGCTATTCCCGCGCGAAAAGGCTGTCGTGTCGGTGTTCGATTCAGGCTTCATCCTCGGCGACGGCGTGTGGGAAGGCCTTCGTGTCATGGATGGCGGCGTCGCGTTCCTACCCGCCCATCTCGACCGGCTCTACGAGGGCGCCAAGGCCATCGACATGGATGTCGGCGTGACGCGCGAAGAACTGACGAAACGCATCTTCGACTGCCTTGCCGCCAACAACATGCGCGATGGCGTGCATATCCGCCTGATGGTCACGCGCGGCATCAAGCGCACGCCCTATCAGGACCCGCGTGTCACAATCGGCCCGGCCACAGTCGTCGTCGTTCCCGAGTACAAGGAGACGAAACCGGACGTCCGCGCCAGAGGCATCACGCTGTTCACCGTGCATGTGCGCCGCACCGGGCCCGCCGAGCAGGACCAGAAGCTCAACTCGCATTCCAAGCTGAACTGCATCCT
>JAGRLC010000085.1 GCA_020441995.1 Rhodobiaceae bacterium | reverse complement strand
TGCGACAAGATCATCGAGATCCCGAACGCGCATGACATCCACGGCATGCGTCCGCAGAAGTACCCGCGCACCGGGTACATTTTCGCAAACAGTGAGCATGAAGCACCGTTGGTCAATGACGGTTCGGTGCTCGATGATCCGTCGAAATACACCAATATCTTCACGGCAATCGACGGCGACGAGATGAAGGTCGCATGGCAGGTCATGGTGTCGGGTAACCTCGACAACACCGACTGCGACTACCAGGGCAAGTACGCTTTCTCCACTTCCTACAATTCGGAGATGGGCACGAACCTGGCGGAGATGACCGAGAACGAACTCGATCATGTTGTCGTCTTCAACCTGAAGGAGATCGAGAAGGGTGTTGCCGCGGGCGACGTGCAGATGCTGAACGGCGTGCCGGTCATCGACGGGCGCAAGGGCAGCAACAAGAAGTACACCCGCTACATCCCGATCCCGAACAGCCCGCACGGCATCAACACCGCGCCGGACAAGCAGCATGTCGTCGTCAACGGCAAGCTGTCGCCGACCGTCTCGATCATCGACGTGACGAAGCTCGACGCCCTGTTCGAGGAGGATGCCGATCCGCGCTCCGTGGTCGTCGGCGAGCCGGAAGTCGGTCTCGGGCCGCTCCACACCGCTTACGACGGCAAGGGTAATGCGTTCACCACGCTCTTCCTCGACAGCCAGGTGGTGAAGTGGAACATCGACAAGGCGATCCGCAAGTTCGCGGGCGAAGATGTCGATCCGATCATATCCAAGGTCGATGTTCACTATCAGCCCGGCCACAACTCCACCTCGATGGGCGAAACCGCCGATGCCGATGGTGCGTGGCTGATCTCGATGAACAAGTTCNNGTTCTCCAAGGACCGCTTCCTCAATACCGGTCCGCTGAAACCGGAGAACGAGCAGGTCATCGACATCTCATCTGACGAGATGAAGGTCGTCCACGATGGTCCGACCTTTGCCGAACCGCATGACAGCATCATCGTGCGCGCCGACATCGTGAAGCCTGTCAACTTGTGGACGCGTGACGACCCGATGTTCGCCGATGCGGTCGCCCAGGCCAAGGCGGATGGCGTCGACCTGACATCCGATGACACCGTCATCCGCGACGGCAACANNCAAGGTCCGCGTCTACATGACCTCGATGGCGCCGCAGTTCGGCCTGGAGAAATTCACGGTCAAACAGGGCGATGAGGTGACCGTCTATGTCACCAACATCGACGACATCGACGACGTGACCCATGGCTTCTGCCTGTCGAACCACGGTGTGGCCATGGAAGTCGCGCCTCAGGCAACAGCCTCGGTGACCTTCACCGCCGACCGGCCCGGTGTTCACTGGTACTATTGCCAGTGGTTCTGCCACGCACTCCACATGGAAATGCGCGGACGCATGCTGGTCGAACCGCGCGGGGCATAACGAGCAGCTCCGATGAAAGGGATCGTACGCACCATCTCCTGCCTGTTGTGTCTTTTCACAGGCATGGGCATTGCTGCAGCCGCCGATATCAAGGTTGCGGCTGGCGGCAACGAACTGGCGCGCGCGATCTCTTCCGCACACTCAGGCGACCGGCTGCTTCTCGCTGCCGGTCTCCATTCCGGCCCTGTCCTCGTCGACAAACCGCTGTCACTCGTCGGCGCAGATGGCGCCCATGTCGATGCCGGCGGAACCGGCTCGGTCATCGAGATCGATGCGCCCGGCGTAATCGTCGAGAATCTGAAGATTTCCGGCTCCGGCAACTCTCACGAAGACATCGATTCAGGCGTCAAGCTGACGAAGAAAGCCGAGCGCGCCATTGTCCGCGGCAATGTGCTGACAGGCAATCTTTATGGCGTCGACATTCACGGCGCCCGTGACGCCCGCGTGACCGGCAACACGATCACCGGGCGCAACGACCGGCACATGAACCGGCGCGGCAACGGCGTCTATGTCTGGAACGCGCCCGGTTCAACCGTCGAGAACAACAGCTTCGTGCTGGGCCGCGACGGCATTTTCGTCAACACCAGCCGCAAGAACACGTTTTCCGGCAACCGTTTCGAGAACCTGCGCTTTGCCATCCATTACATGCACGCAAACGACAGCACCGTGACCGGCAACATCTCGATCGGCAATCACCTGGGCTACGCGATCATGTTCAGCGACCGGGTGACGATCCGAGACAATATCTCGATCCGCGACCGCGACCACGGCATCATGCTGAACTACGCCAACAACTCGATCGTGGAGGGCAATGCCGTCATCGCCGGTGGAGAGAAATGTCTCTTCGTCTACAACGCCAACAAGAACGTCATGCGCGACAACCGCTTCGAGGCGTGCCCCATCGGCATCCATTTCACAGGCGGTTCGGCGCGCAACGAGATCACCGGCAACGCCTTCATCGGCAACCGCACCCAGATCAAGTTCGTCTCGACCCGAAACCATGTCTGGTCCGGCAATTACTGGAGCGATCACGCCGCCTACGACATCAACGGCGACGGCATCGCGGATCAGCCGTTCCGGCCCAACGACGCCATCGACCGCATCTTGTGGACCCAGCCGTCCGCGAAGCTGCTGGTCGGCAGTCCGGCGGTACAGCTGATCCGCTGGGCCCAGAAAAATTTCCCCGCGTTGCTCCCCGGCGGCGTCATCGACGACAAGCCGCTGATGAAGCCACACCCTCTGCCGGAGTTCGCGCGCCAATGGAAGGCCAGCACGCAATGAACGCTTCAGTCGACATCAGATCGGTCAGCAAGTCCTTCGGCGCAGTCCACGCCCTCGACCAGGTTTCACTATCGGTTGCGCCGGGCGAGACGCTGGCGCTGCTCGGCCACAATGGCGCGGGCAAGACAACCCTTTTCCGCATCCTGCTCGGTTTCATCGCGCCGGACGGCGGTGAAGCGCAAATCGGTGGACTGGAAGCCGGCAGCCGCCAGGCCCGGCGCATGATTTCCTATTTGCCCGAGAACGTCGCCTTTCCCAAGACGCTGACCGGGCGCGAAGTCGTCGAGCTTTATGCCGCCCTGAAGGGCGTCGCAAAGAGCGAGGCCGGGCAGGCGCTTGAGAAAGTCGGACTTGGAGAGGCAGCTTCAAGGTGCTGTGGCACCTATTCCAAGGGTATGCGTCAGCGCCTCGGTCTTGCGCAGGCAATCGTCGGAAGCCCGGGCATTCTGCTGCTCGACGAGCCGACCTCCGGTCTCGATCCGCTTTCACGCCAGGATTTCTATCAGTTGATCGCCGATCTTGCGGGGCGGGGCACTGCGGTTCTGCTGTCCTCCCACGGCCTGAGCGAGCTTG
Organism: Rhodobiaceae bacterium; assembly: GCA_020441995.1. Lineage (GTDB taxonomy): Bacteria > Pseudomonadota > Alphaproteobacteria > Rhizobiales > Tepidamorphaceae > JACKJK01. The sequence goes on along the minus strand of JAGRLC010000085.1, from coordinate 5,296 downwards.
AGGCGCGCGCAAGCCGCGTCGCGATCCTGCGCAAGGGCAAGCTGGTTGCCGACGGTCCGCTTGGAAACCTGCAACGCGACGCAAGGCTGCCCACCCGTATCCGGGTCAAGACCGCGCCCGCGGACGTGGAAACCCTGCACCGCGAATTCGGTGGACGGCGCATCAATGGCGCTTCGGTGGAAGTGACCTGCGATCCGGACGAGAAGATGGCGATCCTCGCCGCCATCCATCAGCGTCCCGGCGCGATTGCCGACATCGAGCTCATCCCGCCAAGCCTCGATGAAGTCTACCGGCACTATTCCGCCTGCGAGCCCGGGAAGGAGGTCCGATCATGAATGCTCTCCTCGCCATCGCGCGGACGGAGGCCCGTCTGGGCTTCCGCAACAGCTGGGTGCTGCTGTCGACGGTGATCCTGACCCTCTTCGCGGTCCTGCTTGTGCTGCTCGGCAGCGGCGCGTCCGGTCAGGTCGATGCGCCGCTTCTCAGCGTTTCCATCGCCAGCCTGTCGACACTGTCGGTCTATCTCATTCCGTTGATCGCGCTGCTGCTGTCCTTCGACGCGATTGCCGGCGAAATCGACCGGGGGACGCTGCAACTGGTGTTGGCGACCCCGATTCCACGCTGGCAGTTGCTGGCGGGCAAGTTCCTCGGGCATCTGGCTGTGCTCTCCATTGCGATCATTGTCAGTTCCGGTATCGCCGCTGCGCTGGCGATTGCGCTCGACGATCAGGGTGGCGCACAGCCGCTTGGCGATCTGGCGGCCCTGACGGCAACCAGCATCCTGCTTGGTGCCGTATTTATCGCCATCGGCTATGTGGCCAGCGCCAGTGTGCGCCAGACGGGCACCGCCGCGGCGCTTGCCGTCGGCATCTGGCTTGCCGCCGTCGTGCTCTACGATCTGGCGCTTCTCGGCGGTCTGCTCGCAAGTGGTGAGGGTGTGTTCGCACGCTCGGTCTTCCCCTGGCTGCTGCTGGTCAATCCGGCCGATGCGTTCCGCCTGTTCAATATGAGTGCGACCGATGCCTCCCTTGCGCAAGCGGGCCTTGGCTCGGTTTCCGGCAGTCCGCTGGCGCAAGGGGCATGGGTGCTTGCCAGCCCGGTCGCATGGACGCTAGCCGCCATCTTGTTCGCTGTCGTCCTGCTGAGGAGGGTCCGGCCATGAAACGCACTCTGCTGGCAATGGTTATCTTCGCTGCCACAACAATCCTCGCGGGCTGCTCCGAAGAAGAGCAAAGCACCGCATTGCCCGCTCCGGTCGCCATGACCGAGGAGGCGGTCGGCCATTATTGCAACATGGCGGTCCTCGAACATGAGGGGCCGAAGGCGCAGATCCACCTGAAGGGGTACGAGCACCCGATCTGGTTTACGCAGGTGCGCGATGCTGTGGCTTTTCTCAGGTCGCCCGAAGAACTGGCGGAAGCCGTGGTCACCTACGTTCACGATATGTCGAAGGCGAAAAGCTGGGCCCATCCGGGAGATGACGCATGGATCAATGCCGAAGATGCGGTCTTCGTTATCGAAAGCAGCATGAAAGGCGGAATGAGCGCGCCGGAGGCGATCCCCTTCGGAACGATGCAGGCCGCTGAAACCTTCATCGCCGGCAATGGCGGACGTGTGGTGCGTCTGGCCGATATCCCCGATGCTTACGTGCTCGGCCCTGTCGACCTGACTGCTGCTGACGGCGCACAAACCGGCGCTCATGCGCGTATGGATTCGAACATGGGATCAATGCAATGACTATCACCCGCAGACGTTTCATCGCAATCTCCGCAGCCACAGCCGCGGTCGGCATGTCGGGTGTCTATTCTGCTGCCGCTTCAATGCAGCAATGGCAGGGTGTGGCACTTGGCGCACATGCGCAGATTCGGCTTGCGGGGCTGGACGCATCACGGGCGCAAACCCTGCTCACCGAAGTTCGGAAAGAGATATCGCGGCTCGAGGATCTATTCAGCCTTTACCGCCCGCAAAGCGCGCTCTGCCGGCTGAACGCGGATGGACATTTGACCAGCCCCTCCCCTGACTTCCTCGCGCTTGCAAGCCAGATCTCCGCCGCCCATGCAATCAGCAAAGGCATGTTCGACCCGACCGTGCAGCCGCTTTGGCAGGCATATGCCGAAGCCGGCGGAAAACCGGACATGGATGCACTTGCGGATGCCCGGGCACGCGCCGGCTGGCGCCGGGTTGCGGTCGATGCGGACCGTATTTCCCTGCCCAAAGGCGGCGCGCTTACGCTCAACGGCATCGCGCAGGGCTTTGTAACCGACCGGATCGCGGCATACCTGCGCAGCGAGGGGCTGAGCGAAGCGCTGGTCGAGGTTGGCGAGATCAGCGCGATTGGAGCGCCTGCAGGAACTGAGGGGTGGCCCGTGCATATCGGCAGCACAGATGGTCCCGAGATGCGCTTGCGCGACCGCGCGATCGCCACCAGCGCACCGTCGGGCACCGTCTTCAGCGCCGACGGCGAGAGCCACCTGATCGATCCCGTTTCCGGCAAGCCGGCGGCATCAGACTGGCTGCGTACAAGTGTCGTTCATGACAGCGCCGCCATGGCCGATGCGTTGTCGACGGCTGCCGCGCTCATGACGCCGGATACCGTGGAACGGATGATTGCGGCTGCTGATGACGTGGCGTTCATCGGCCATCATGCCCGGCTTGGCGAGGTCAGGTTCGACGCCTGAACTTCGATCAGGAACCGGCTCTTTACGATCCGCGCGACCGCGACAACGCGGGGCCAAGCGTGATGGCGAAAGCCAGATACGCGACAATCCATGACGCCGCTGCCAGATGAAGCAGCGCAACATTGACCTCAGGCAGGTATGAGGCCGCAACCCGCGCTGCGGTTGCCATAAGGATAGCGGCAAACGCCAGCTTGCCGCCCGTACCGGCGCGCAATTCCTGTCCCGTGTGACCGCGAGATGCACGCACCATGACTGCGAGCGTCATTGTGCCGATCGCACCGATTCCGAGCAGATGAAAGGCAACCGCGGGCGGTACGATCTCTGGTTCCAGGATCGAACCGCCGAGCGCCAATATACCGAGGCACAGCAGACCATAGCCCGCGTGCAGGACCCACACGAGCGGGTCACGAAGCGTGCGATGTCCTGCCCAGCGTAGCAAACGAAGCAATTGCACGATTCCCGCTGCGATGAGGAGCAGCCCGGCCACCGCCGTCACCGGCAACACGACCCAACAGACGAGTGCCAGTACCGTCACCCCGATTGCAAGTTTGTCGAACAGTCCGAAAGAAGCAGGCAGCCGTCCGGGGTTTTCCCGCACAAGCCAGTTTCGCGTGAAGCTCGGCACGATGCGCCCGCCGATGATAACGATGAGCAGGCTGGCTGCGGCAAAGGCCAGGCGCCGAGCCAGTTCCGTGTCATCTGCGAAAACCACCTGCCAATGGAACAATGCATTCGCCCCGGTGAGTATACCGAGCGGCACGAGAACCTTCAGGTTGCGCCAGTTGCTCCCCGACACGATTTCGCGCGCGATGACCAGTGTGACTGCGACAAGGAATGCGCAATCAACCAGCAGTGCTGTCTGCCAGCCGGTCCATTCCGACATCAGCAGTGCCAGCCTGCCCGCAAGCCAGAGCACGACGAGGAGCATCAACCCGGTGCCCTGCAGCGGCATGCGACCGGTCCAATTGGGAACTGCTGTGAACAAAAAACCGGTGACGATGGCCGGCAGGAAGCCAAACAGCAGTTCATGCACATGCCATTCGACAGGCGCAAAATGCGTCGGCAAGATGATGTCCCCAAGCCATGTGGGCAACCAGAGTGCAATCGAGGCTGCTGCGTAGATGGCGCCGGCAAGAAAGAAGGGCCTGAAGCCGTAGCTGAAAAGAGCGGGACCGGCATAAGAGCGCGTGCGCGGAACGGACATGGCTTGGTTCCTTATATTGGAATAGGCTCGCAAGCTTATGTTCGTGCGCAACTCTTTCTTTGCAGTTCGGCAAGCCCCGAAGGAAAACATGCTTCATAAACTCGACGTTTCCCTGATCCGGGACTTGCCACCGTTCCGCGATGTGAAGGAGAACGCTTTGCGCGAGCTTCTGGCGCAGGCTGGTTCGCATCACATTCCGAAAGATGCGAACATCTTTTCCCAGGGGCAGACCGCGGAGGAATTTTTTCTTTTGCTGGATGGACATGTGCGCGTCGTCAAATTGACGCCTCAAGGTGAACAGTTCGTCCCGCGGTACATTTCCGCAGGAGAACTGTTCGGTATAGCGATTGCGCTTGGCCTAGAAGAATATCCGGCAACCGCCGTGGCCGCGCGCGATTGCGTTGTGCTGTCATGGCCCAATTCGTTGTGGCCGGATCTTGTTGCGAACCATCCGACCTTTGCCTCCAACACCTACGCCATGGTCGGTCAGCGCCTTTCAGAAACGCAACAGCAGCTCGCGGAACTGGCAACAGAGCACGTCGAGCAACGCGTGGCGCATGCCATTCTCAAACTGGCAAACCAGACGGGCAAGAAAACCGAAGACGGTATCGTCATCGACTTTCCGGTATCACGCGAAGATATTTCCGACATGACCGGAACCACGCTTCACACCGTTTCGCGCCTCTTGAGCGCGTGGGAAACGGCGGGATGGGTGAAGTCGGGCCGCAAGCAGATTACACTGACCGACGGCCACCGACTGGTGATGATCGCAAACGGCAAGAAGTAGTCAGGCGAGAAATCAAAGACGCCGTGATTTTCCGATCGCCTCCGTGATCTCTTCATATAGCGCATCTGGATCAAGGCCATGTTCGCGCGCCGCATCCCAGGTGTCGTGGAAAGAGGCCAATAGGCAACCGACACACAACATCCGATTTCGGTTCATGACAGCGATCACTTCAGGATGACCGGTCAGCATCTCATCCATTTTCGTGCTGGGGGAAATTTTTCCAGATCGCCTTTTTCGATTGGCCATCAACGCTTCCGGCATCATCCACGCCTATTAGATATGCGGTAGCTTAGTCAGCGTTGGGGCTTCGCTCCTTGCAAATATGCAAATTGTAACGCGTTGATCTGCACCTGTGCTGTCAGGCGAACCAAAGAAGCCTCAAATCGACCGGTGATGCGACTTTGCTCAGGCAGCGAAAGGCTGATGCCATTCGGCCAGTGCCGCGGCTCGGTTCAGCTTGAAATCATCCTTGCTGTAGAGATGCCGTTCCTGGTCGAAGTGGTTGTGGATCGAGGAGTGGACAGAGGCGAACTTCTGCAGACTTCGCATGCGCCTGAAGCGTGTCATTGCCCGACGTTTCAAACCTAGAGGCTGCTTGGAATGAGTGGTTGGCTGGGGAACCTGGAT
>JAGRLC010000084.1 GCA_020441995.1 Rhodobiaceae bacterium | reverse complement strand
AGGTGATCATGCCGCATTCGACGCGTCGCCGGGTTGCGCGCGCGCTCGACATGCTGCGCAACAAGACCGTCGATCGGCCCTGGCGCAAGCACAACAACATTCCGCTGTGATTGCTCAGGAAAACGTGCGGAAGATGATCACCACGCCGAGCACCATCAGCGCGACATAGAGGGTGCGGCGGAAGGCTGTTTCCGACATGCGGTGGCGCAGGTGCTGACCGGCGTAAAGGCCGATTGTGGTGGGCACGAGACCCGCGATTGACAGCGTCAGCATGTGCATGTCGTAGGCCTTCTGGCCTGCCAGCGAAACGCCGAGCGCGATCGTCAGCGTCAGGAACAGAATGCCGAGCGTCTGGACGAGACGATAACGGTCAAGGCCGAGCGCATCGAAGTAATAGACCGATGGCACGGTTCCCGAACCCGTCAGCCCCATCAGAACCCCGGTGATTGCGCCTAGGGCCGGGGACAGCCAGGTTTCGCCGGCGGCAGGAATGGTGGGCTTGATCTTCGCAAGGCTCAGGCCGCTATGCAGGATCAGGCTGACGGCCAATACCAGCGGCAGCAATGGATGTGCGAATTGCACGACAATGGCAACGCCGACCCAGGTGAAGGCGACCGCTGAGAGGAAGAACAGCCAGAAGCGGCGCAGAAGTTCGCCCAAGTGTCCGCCAGACAATGCCTGCCAGACATTCGTTGCTATGGCGGGGATCACGGCAAGTGTCAGGGCAGGCTGGAGCCCGATGGCCGCGGTCATGACACCGACGGAAATCGTCGGAAAGCCCATGCCGACGACACCCTTTACGAAACCGGCGATCAGGAAGGTTCCGGCTACCAGCGCGAGGATATGAGGCGGGAAATCCAGTGCTGCGATCATCCGGTGTGGGCCGCCAGGTGTTCCTTGACCGTCTTGCCGTCAATAATGAGGTCCGGTGCGATTTCCGCAAGGGGTTCAAGCACGAATTCCCGCTCTGCGATGTAGGGATGGGGCACCTGGAGCCCATCCTCGTAAATTGTCTCGTTGCCATAGGTCAGAACATCGAGATCGATGATGCGCGGACCCCATTTCTCCTCGCGCACGCGGCCCATGGCTGTCTCTATTCCCAAGCAGACCTCAAGCAACTGCCGCGCGCTTAAGCTCGTGTCGATGGCAACGGCGGCGTTCAGGAACCACTCCTGATCGGTCTTGCCCCATGGCTCGGTGCCGATGAAGGATGACTGCGCGGCAAGCGTGACGCCAGGCGTTGCCGCAAGGCGCGAGATCGCCGCTTCGAGATTGGCCTTCCGGTCGCCGATATTGCCGCCAAGCCCTATGTGGGCGCGCACGGATTGCCCGGTCATGGCCGTTCGCGGCGGCGGAAAATCTCCACGCCGACTTCACCGCACAGGACAGGAACAGAGGCCTGCGGCTTGCGGACGCGCAAGTGTACCGTCTCGATGCCGGCATAGGTCGCGAGCACCTTCTCTGCGATCTCCTCGGCCAGCGTCTCGATCAGGTTGTAACGCTTGCCCTCGACGACGTCGCGGATCGTGCCGGCAACTTCGTCGTAGCGCACGGTATCCAGCACCTGGTCTGTCTCGGCCGGCGGGGCGAGGAACATCTCGCCCTCGAAATCGATCATGAAACGCTGCGGATAATCCTTCTCGTGCTCAAAGGCACCGTGATTGGCGTGGAACGCCATGTCGCGGATGAAAATCTTGTCGCGGCGCAGGATAGGCGTGGTCATGGAGCGTGCTTTCGTCATTCGGCGGGCATCGTCTGTGTTTGTATTGCGTGCATGACGCGCATGGCATCGTGATGGGTTGCCACGTCATGGGCACGGATGGCGGCGGCACCGTTGGCCACGGCCATCAGATGGGCGGAAACGGTTCCGGCGAGGCGCTCCAGCGGTTCGCGCCCGGTGATCTCGCCAATGAAACGCTTGCGCGAGGCTCCGACCAGAACCGGGAAGCCGAGCGCGCAGATCTCGGGCAGCCGATGCAGGATGACGAGGTTTTGGGCCGGCGTCTTGCCGAAACCTATGCCGGGGTCGAGCGTGATCCTGTCTTCCGCGATGCCGGCGGCGAGCGATTTCTCGACCTGTGCGGAAAAGAAGGCTTTCATGCGCGGAATGATCTCGTCGTCAGGCTCCTTGACGAGATCGGGCTCCCAATGGCCGATGATGCCGGCTGCGCCATGTTCGGCGGTGACCTTGATGATCGAAGGGTCGCGAGTGAACCCCCATACGTCATTGACGATGGCCGCGCCCGCCTTCAATGCGGCTTGCGCGGTTGCGCCCTTGTAGGTGTCGATGGAGACCGGGACGCCGCATTCTGGAATCACGGCTTCAAGCACGGGGCCCAGGCGGGCAAGCTCTTCTTCGGCGCTGATCTCGGCGGAGCCGGGCCGTGTCGATTCCCCGCCGATATCGAGAATGTCGGCGCCTTCCGCGATCATGTCGCGGGCGCGCGCAATCGCCGTGTCGGGATCGAAATAGTGACCGCCATCGGAAAACGAGTCCGGGGTGACGTTGAGCGCGGACATCAGCAGCGCGCGGTCATCGCGCGCAGGCGCCATGCCGCCGACAAGCGGTTTTGCGCCGGATGGGCCGGAAGATATGGCCGTGGCTGATGGCATCATGTGTCGTACTCTCAACGCTGCTGCACGGGGTGTTAGCCCAGCAGGCGGTTAATTTCCATGTGAAATACAGAGGTGGAAAAGGTTTTTTGCTTTTGCGGGAAGGGTCAACACTTACGACAAATGTCTGGTCCCGGCTGTCATGTGGTGCGTTGCGGTCGGGCGCGGGCAGGGGTAGGGTCAGAACCACTGATGTGATTGAAATGGCGCTGCAAACGGCAAAGAAATACCAGGTGAAATGCGAAGAGCGGGCTTGCTGCCCGGTCGCGTGCTTCGACGCAGTATGCCGAAGCCGTTTTAGCGTCCTTTCAGGATTTGGCCGATTTGCCCGGCTACTGCGTTGCGAAGCCTTGAAAACCGAAAGGTTTCCTGCGGCTCCGCGCCTAGTATCCGAGCAAACCGGCTCATACCATTTCAAACAGATTAGTGAGCCCTGACCCTGGGTTCATCATCCCGTCATCGACAATAAGAGCTTTTGGAACGGCCCGCGCATGTTCAAGAAAATCCTCATCGCCAACCGGGGCGAAATCGCCTGCCGCGTCATCAAGACCGCGAAGCGTCTCGGTATTGCGACCGTTGCCGTCTACTCCGATGCCGACCGCGATGGTTTGCATGTGCGCATGGCCGATGAGGCGGTGCATATCGGCCCCTCCGCGGCGGCCGAGTCCTATCTGGTGATGGACAAGATCATCGATGCCTGCAAACAGACCGGCGCCGAGGCGGTTCACCCCGGGTACGGCTTCCTTTCTGAAAACGCGGAATTCGCCAGGGCGCTCGACAAGGCCGGCATCGCCTTCATCGGCCCGCCGGTGAAAGCCATCGAGGCGATGGGCGACAAGATCGAATCCAAGCGCTTTGCCAATGCCGCCAAGGTCAACACGGTTCCCGGTCATCTCGGCGTCATTGCCGATGCCGAGGAGGCTGTGAAGATCGCCGACGAGATCGGCTATCCCGTCATGATCAAGGCGTCGGCGGGCGGTGGCGGCAAGGGTATGCGCATCGCCTATTCCTCCGGCGAGGTCGCGGAGGGCTTTTCGCGCGCCAAGTCCGAGGCAAAGTCCTCCTTCGGCGACGACCGCGTCTTCATCGAGAAGTTCATCGTCAATCCGCGCCACATCGAAATCCAGGTGCTGGCCGACAAGCACGGCAACGCGATCTATCTGGGCGAGCGCGAATGCTCCATCCAGCGGCGCAACCAGAAGGTCATCGAGGAAGCGCCGTCGCCGCTGCTCGACGAGGCGACCCGCAAGGCAATGGGCGAGCAGGCCGTGGCCCTCGCAAAGGCGGTCGATTATTGCAGCGCCGGCACGGTCGAATTCGTCGCCGATCAGGACCGCAATTTCTACTTCCTTGAAATGAATACCCGCCTTCAGGTCGAGCATCCCGTGACGGAGCTGATCACGGGCATCGACCTGGTCGAACAGATGCTCCGGGTTGCCTACGGCGAGAAGCTCAAGATTGCCCAGGACGATGTGAAGCTGAACGGCTGGGCGATTGAATCGCGCATCTACGCCGAAGACCCGTACCGCAACTTCCTGCCGTCCATCGGCCGCCTGACGCATTATCACCCGCCGCAGGAGGCCCATGACGAGGCCGGCCGCATTACCCGCGTCGATACCGGCGTCATGGACGGCGGCGAGATCTCGATGTTCTACGNNNNCCGATGATCGCCAAGCTGTGCACGCACGCTCCGACGCGCGAGGAGGCGATCGCGCACATGGGACGCGCGCTGGACGCTTTCTACATCGAGGGCATCCAGCACAACATTCCGTTTCTCGCCGCGATCATGGAGCATCCGCGCTGGATATCCGGCAAGCTGTCGACGGGCTTCATCGCCGAGGAATATCCCGACGGCTTCTTCCCGCGCGAGCCCGATGAGGCCGCCGTCGGCGTGCTTGCGGCTGCGGCGGCCATTGCCGACAGCATCAACAATGCGCGCCGGCGCACGATTACCCAGCAGATTTCGAACAACCGCTACGAGTTTCCCACCTACCGGATCGTCGTGCTGGGCGATCTGAGCGTGCCGGTCTCTGTCGCGGGCAGCAGGCCGAGCTACACGGTCACGCTGGAAGAACAGGGCGAGGCGATGATCGTCACCAGCGAATGGGTGCCGGGGCAGCCCGTTTTCCACGGCACAGCCGATGGCGATCCGTTCAGCGTGCAGATGCGCCCGATCCTGAATGGCTGGCGGCTGGATTATCGCGGCGTGCAGGTTCCCGCGCGGGTCTATACCGAGACGGAAGCCCAGCTTGCAGCGCTGATGCCGGAGAAAGTGCCGCCGGACACCTCCAAGATGCTGCTGTGCCCGATGCCGGGGCTGGTCGTGTCCATCGCGGTGGAGGAGGGGCAGGAGATCAAGGCCGGCGAGATTCTTGCGGTGGTCGAGGCGATGAAGATGGAGAACGTCCTGCGTGCCGAGCGCGACGGAACAGTTTCCGCCATTCACGCCGAAGCTGGCGATAGTCTCGCCGTCGATGCGGTGATTATGGAGTTCGAATAATCCCGATTCCGGCGTGAAACTTCACAATCGCGATAATAACGCTACAATTGCACCTATTGGCGGGGCGCTTTCCCGTCCTGCTGCATCGCCTGATGAAAACCAAGCGATGAGGTGCATGCGACATGCGTTTGCTGGCGTCGGTCCTCAAAGGCGCGTTTAAACGCGGAGAATTGACGATATTCGACCACGATGGGTCGAAATACGTCTTCGGCGACGGTGAAGACGGGCCGAAGGTCGCTATCCGATTCCAGGATTCCAGAGTTGCGCGGGACATTCTGTTCAATCCCGAGGCCGGCGCCGCCGAAGCCTATATGGACGGCAGGCTGACGCTGGAGCCCGGCAGCACGATTCACGAACTCATCCGGCTGCATTCCATCAATCGCGAAGGCTTCGACCAGTCGTGGCCGATGCGTCTGGTCTATGGTTTCGGCAGGCTCACGCAGAATGTCGCCCAGGCCAATTCGGTGCGCCGGGCGTCGCGGAATGCGCGCGAACATTACGATCATCCGCCGGAATTCTATGCCATGTGGCTCGACAAGGAGATGAATTACTCCTGCGCCTACTTTCCGCGCAAAGGCATGACACTGGAGGAGGCGCAGCTTGCCAAGATGCGTCACATCGCGGCCAAGCTGAATATCGAGCCGGGCATGAAGGTTCTTGAAATAGGTTCAGGCTGGGGCGCGCTGGCGGTCTATCTCGCCGAGGCGACGGGGGCGGAGGTCACGGGTATTTCACCTGTGCCGCATCAGATCGAGCGGGCGCGCCAGCGCGCCGCGGATCACGGGCTGTCGGACAGGGTTCAATTCCTCCAGACCGATTACCGCGAACTGGACGGGAAGTTCGACCGGGTCGTTTCCGTCGGCATGATGGAACATGTCGGCGTGCCGTACTTCCGCGACTATTTCCGCGTGATCGGCGAGCGCCTTGCGCCTGGAGGATACGCGCTCGTTCATGCGATCGGCCATTCCGAGCCGCCGCATCCCTCATCGCCTTTCATCAGCAAACATATCTTCCCGGGCGGCTATATACCCTCCCTGTCGGAAGTGTTTGCCGCTACGCAGAAAGAGCGGATGTGGGTGGCAGACTGCGAGGTGCTGCGGCTGCATTACGGCTGGACGGTCAAGTGCTGGCGGGAGCGCTTCGAGGCGCGCCGCGATGAGGTCGTGGAGATGATGGGCGAGCGTTTCACCCGCATGTGGGAGGTTTATCTCAACGCGGTCGAGCAGACTTTCTACACAGGCGGCAGCATGGTCTTCCAGATTCTGGTTTCCAAAACGATCGATGCGGTGGCAAGAACACGGGACTTCATTACCGAACGCGAGCATGAACTGCTCGCCGGCAACCACTGAGCGTCTTTCTTTTTCATGTCGCGCCTGTATTTCGCCTATGGCTCCAACATGGACGTGCAGCAGATGCGGGCACGCTGCCCCGGCGCGCATGCGCTGGGCCCGGCGCGGCTGGATGGCTGGCGTTTCTTCGTGAACCGGCGCGGGACCGCATCGATCAGGCCGGATGCGGCCCATCATGTGCATGGTGTCGTCTGGCGCATCCAGCCGCAGCACAAGACGACGCTCGATCATTTCGAGGGCATACGCCTGCGCCGGTATCTGGTGCGCGAGGTCAGCATGCATCATGAGCACGGGCTTCTGAGAGGCTTTGCCTATGCGGGTGTCAGCACCGGCGAAGGCAAGCCGATACGCGCTTACCTTGAAGGTGTTGTGATCCCGGCGGCGGTATCATGGGGCTTGCCCGATACCTATGTTGCGGAACTCAAGGCATGGTTCGCGACGCGTCCGATCGGACCTGCCAAGCCGCGACGTCCGGGAAGGAGCTGGAAGCCATGAAAGAGGGCCATCGTTCGGTGCATGTGGTTGTGCGCGGACGCGTGCAGGGCGTCTGGTACCGGGGCTGGACCAATGAGCAGGCGATGACGCTTGCGCTCGACGGATGGGTGAGGAACCGGCGCGACGGCACAGTCGAGGCGGTGCTGATCGGGCCGCGTCAAAGCGTCGACACCATGCTGTCGAAAATGCGCGACGGTCCGCCGGCGGCACAGGTCGAGAATGTCGAGATTGTCGCCGAGGGGGTCAGTGCGCCGAGCGGTTTCAGCGTCATGCCGACGCAATAGATTATTCGCCGCGGGCGGTTTCCCGTCCGAAGACGTCCTCGAATGTTTCCCGCATAACCGTATCGACCTCCGGCATGGTGACCGGCAAGCCGAGATCGACGAGGCTGGTCACGCCGTGGCCGGAAATGCCGCATGGGACGATGCCGGAGTAATGTTCCAGTTCGGGGTCGACGTTGAGCGCGATGCCGTGAAACGCCACGCCCCGGCGGACACGGATGCCGATGGCGGCGATCTTGTCCTCGGTGCCGCGGTCCGGCCGCACCACCCAGACACCGACCCGGTCCTCGCGCCGTTCGCCAACCACATTGAAAGCCGCCAGCGTGCGGATGATCCACTCTTCCAGGTCGGCCACGTAGCGGCGCACGTCATTGCCGCGCCGTGACAGGTCGAGCATGACATAGGCCACACGCTGGCCGGGGCCGTGATAGGTGAACTCGCCGCCGCGCCCCGTGCGGTGAACCGGGAAGCGTGTGGCGCTGAGCAAATCGGTCTCGTTGGCGCTCGTTCCCGCCGTGTAGAGCGGGGGATGTTCCAGCAGCCAGACGGATTCGGGCGCTGATCCGTCGGCGATTTCCTTCACGCGCGCTTCCATCGCCGCGAGCGTTTCGGCGTAGCTGCTGAGGCCTGGGAGGATTTGCCAGTCCACAGGCACGGCTGAACCGGAAAATTTCGCGGCTTCGCGCGTCAAAGCCAGTTCGGAACGGGGCGTGTTAACCATCTGATAACCATCTCACGCGCAGAGTGAGTGTTAAGTTTTCGCGAATTCTTCGATGCGGTCGTGGCTTGAAGCTCAATTCTACCACACGGCACCCAGTCAGCACTGTCATATCATGAGCCTAGTTGGAAGCGTTCAAGTCGATCTTGCCGTGCATCTCGGGTCAACCGAAATGCCGGTGCATCAGCTTTTGCGCATGGGCCGTGGCGCCGTGATCGAGCTCGAATCGGCAAAGAACGAGATTTTCACGCTTTTTGCCAATGATATGCCCGTTGCCAAGGGCGAAGTGATGGTCGAGGGCGAGCGGATCAGGCTGCGTGTGGTGGAGATGCTCCACAAGCCGCCAGAAATGCGATAATACCGCATCACCACGGCTTGAAGCCGGATTCCTTATTTGGTACGAAGCGGCCCCGCCCGATGGCGGGATTTGTCTGTTGCGAGCGGTCGTGGCGGAATTGGTAGACGCGCAGCGTTGAGGTCGCTGTGTGCTAACCCCCGTGGAAGTGCGAGTCTTCTCAACCGCACGACACTCTTCCGTTCTCGATCGCTAAACCGTCGCTAGCTGCTGAGAGGGCATTTGCCCGAGGCGCGGA
>JAGRLC010000012.1 GCA_020441995.1 Rhodobiaceae bacterium | reverse complement strand
GGCCAGTTCGGCCGCCTGATCTTCGGCTTCGCCGTGACGGAAGCCCTCGGCATCTTCGCGCTGCTGATCGCCTTCCTGCTGCTCTTCGCCGTCTAAGGCGAAACTCCGACAGGTTCGGCGCGGGGCTGACAACAGCAACCGCGCCGCTGCCTTCCATGCCCGCATGGCCGGTCCCAAGTAGCCGGCCTGTGGGCCTGTTGGACATCAAAGCAACGGTTTGAGCCGATATGTCGAGCGAAAACACCAGTACGACGGACACCGAGGGCACGGCCACGCACGGCACCGAAGGCACCACCATGCAGGGTGCTGAAGGTACGGCCACGCATGGCGCCGAAGGTATGGCACCAGCAGCGTCCGGCGAAATGCACACCTCGACGGAAGCAGCCGGTCACGGCGGCGGTGAGGCCAACTTCCCGCCGTTCGACAGCTCGACCTTCCCCTCCCAGCTTGTCTGGCTGGCGATCACTTTCGGCCTTTTCTACTACCTGATGTCGAAAGTGGTGCTGCCGCGAATCGCGCAGACGCTGGAGCAGCGGCATGACCGCATCGCCAGCGATCTTGCCGAAGCCGAGCGGCTGAAGGGCGAGACCGACGAGGCAATCGCCGCTTACGAGCAGTCGCTTGCCGAAGCGCGCCAGCGCGCCAACGACATCGCCAAGACCACGCGCGAGCGTGTTCAGCAGTCGATTGACGCCGAACGCGCCGAAGCTGAAGCGGGCCTGGTTGAACGCGCAGCGGAAGCCGAGAAGCACATTGCCGAGGTCAAGGCCAAGGCCATGGGCGAAGTCGACGCCATCGCCACGGAAACCGCCGAGGCGCTCGTCACCGCTCTGGGCGGCGGCAAGGTCACCAAGGCTGAACTTTCCAAGGCCGTCAGCGCCGCGCGCGGCTGATCAGACGAACGGACAGGGACATCAAACGATGGACGCAACATTCTTTGCACTGGTCGCTCTGATCATCTTCTTTGCGGTTGTCATCTACTTCAAGGCACCGCAGATGATGACCGGCTCGCTCGACAAGCGCGCCGTGCGCATTGCCGACGAACTCGAGGAAGCCCGCAAGCTGCGCGAGGAAGCTCAGGCTCTTCTGGCCGACTACCAGCGCAAGCAGCGCGACGCTGAGAAGGAAGCCGCCGATATTATCGCGGCGGCCGAGGCAAACGCCGCCCGCATGACGGAAGAAGCCAAGCAGGGCCTTGAAGACCTGATCGCCCGCCGCACAAAGATGGCGGAAACCAAGATCGCGCAGGCCGAGAGCCAGGCACTTCAGGATGTGCGGGCAGTCGCCGCAGACGCCGCCATTTCCGCCGCCGAAAAGATCCTGTCCGCCAAGATGAGCGGCAAGGCCGCCGACGAGCAGGTTGCCGATTCGATCAAGGCAGTGAAGGCGCGGCTTCAGTAAGCCTCTGCATCATCAAAAGTTCAAAACCCCGGCCTTCGCGCCGGGGTTTTCTTTTGAAGCAATTACAGGAAAAGAGGCTCCGGGTTTTCCGCCCGGAATTGCGCAAGCAAAAAAGAAGGTTATTTTTTGCCGCGTGATCTTGCCGGAAAAGTCTGCAACTTTTCAGGATCACACGCGCGAGTTTAAGGCCCTACGCTCAGTGCCAGAACCTTGCTGACCTCGGTCAGGCCGCGGCCGCCCTGCTCCATCCAGATGTTGACGGCTTCCTGCACCTTGGCGCGGGCCGCCTTGCCGGAGGGCTCGCGCTCAACGATGCCCTCACGCACGAGCGCCGCGACCACGTCCTTCGACAGGACCAGCGACGGCATGCCGATGAAGCGCAGGGCGTATTGCGCGGTGGTGCCGCCAAGGCGGCTGCCGCGCTTTTTCAGCAGGTCGAGCAGGCTCATGTAATCCGTGACCGGCCAGGTGGCGAAGACCTGCCCTGCCGGTTTGCCATGCTCCTTGGCGATCTCGCGCAGGAAGACCGCGTTATCACGCACCGACAGGATCTTGGCGCCGTTGCGCACGATGCGCTTGTCCTTCAGCAGGGCATCGAGATCCTCGTCGCTCATCATCGCGCAGCGGCCGGTGTCGAAGCCCGAAAAGGCTTCCTCGAATCCATCCCATTTGTTGGCGATGACCTTCCAGTTGAAGCCGGCGGAAAAGACAAACCGGGTAAAGGCCGACAGCCAGCGGTCATCCGGCAGCCTGGCCGGATTGTCCGACAGCGGCGGGCCGTAGGGCTGGGAAACGAGTATGTCCTCCAGCGCCTGGCGCCCGCCATGATGGTCTGCGGCCATGTCCAGAATTTCCGCAAAGTCGCGCATGCGTTACCTCTTCTTCGTTTGCGGGCGATACTGCCCGCAGAAGATGGCGGAAAAGAATCAGAACCGCGTGAAGAAAAGACTATTCCGCTGCTTCTCCAATGGACTCCGGAGGCGTCCACGACAGACGCGGTTTGCGGGCGGCCTGGGTCTCGTCGAGGCGGCGGCGCGGCGCGTAATAGGGCGCGCCGGCGAAGCGCTCCGTCTTGCCGGCCTTCGCGTCCATAACGAGATCACGCATGGTGGCGATGAAGAGATCGAGGCTCGCTTTCGATTCCGATTCCGTCGGCTCGATCAGCATCGCCCCGTGCACAACCAGCGGGAAATACATGGTCATCGGGTGATAACCCTCGTCGATCATCGCCTTGGCGAAATCAAGGGTGGTGACGCCGGTGTCTTTCAGGAAGCTGTCGTCGAACAGCACTTCGTGCATGCAGGGCTTGTTGCCGAAGGGCAGCGACATAAGGTCTGACAAGCGCGCGCGCACATAGTTGGCGTTCAGCACCGCGTCTTCGGAAGCTTTCTTCAACCCGTCCGAGCCATGCGAAAGCATGTAGGACAACGCACGCACGAACATGCCCATCTGGCCATGGAAGGCCGTCAGGCGACCGAAGGACTTCGGGTCCTCCCCTTCATGCTCCACAACGGCAAAGCCATCCCCCGGCCTGGTGACGTATGGCAGCGGCGCAAAGGGCGCCAGCGCCTCAGACAGCACCACCGGGCCCGCGCCCGGCCCGCCGCCGCCATGGGGCGTGGAGAACGTCTTGTGCAGGTTGATGTGCATCGCGTCGACGCCGAGGTCGCCGGGCCGCGCCTTGCCGACAATGGCGTTGAAGTTCGCACCGTCGCAGTAGAAGTAGGCACCGGCCTCATGTACCGCATCGGCGATGGCGATGATGTCGCGCTCGAACAGGCCGCAGGTGTTCGGGTTCGTCAACATGATGCCGGCGACGGTCTCGTCGAGCAGCGCCTTGACCTCATCGGGGTTCACGGTGCCGTCCTTGCGGGCGGGGATCGCCTTGACCGAATAGCCGAGCAGCGCCGCCGTCGCCGGGTTCGTGCCATGGGCGGATTCCGGCACGAGGACCACGTTGCGCGTGTCGCCCTCGCCGCGCGCTTCCAGCGCCGCCTTGATCGCCATCATGCCGCAAAGCTCGCCATGGGCGCCGGCCTTGGGGCTCATGGCGACGGCGGCCATGCCGGTCTCCTCCATCAGCCACGCGGCCAGCATGTCGATCAGTTCCAGCGCGCCCTGCACGGTCGAGACCGGCTGCAGCGGATGGATGTCGCCGAAACCCGGTAGCCGCGCCATTTTCTCGTTGAGGCGCGGGTTGTGCT
>JAGRLC010000083.1 GCA_020441995.1 Rhodobiaceae bacterium | reverse complement strand
TCATGATCGGCACGAACCAGTTGCCAAAACCGCCGATCAGCGCCGGCATGACCATAAAGAAGATCATGATCAGGCCGTGTGCCGTGGTGAACACGTTGAACATGTGCGGGTCGCCGAAGATCTGCATCCCCGGCTCCTGAAGCTCCATGCGCATGCCAACCGACAGCGTGCCGCCAATGACGCCGGCACACAGCGCAAAGATCAGGTACAGCGTACCGATATCCTTGTGGTTGGTGGAATAAACCCAGCGGGTCCATCCCGTCGGGTGGCCGTGTTCGGCTGCAGATGCTCCGTAAGCCATCTCGTTACCCCTTCTTTCGTATCCTCAGGCGCGCCATCCGGTGTCCGGCGGCTGCGGCGTTATGTGTCGTTAGCGTGTCAGCCCGATAACGGCGAATTCCTGCGGCGCGTCCTCAGCCGGAACAAGTTTCGGCCCGGCCACCTTCACAGGAGCCGGCGACGATGCGAACTGCTCCTTCGCTTTTTCGAGCCAGGCTGCGAATTCCTCTTCGGAAACCGCACGCACGACGATCGGCATGAAAGCGTGGTCCTTGCCGCAAAGCTCCGAGCACTGGCCGTGGTAGACACCGGGCTTGTCGGCGCGGAACCAGGTCTCGTTGAGACGGCCGGGAATGGCGTCGATCTTAACGCCGAAGGCCGGCATGGCCCAGTTGTGGATGACGTCGGCGGCGGTGACGAGCACCTTGACGTTCTTGCCGACCGGCACGACGACCTCGTTGTCGACCGACAGCAGGCGCGGCTGGCCGTCCTTAAGCTCATCGTCCTGAAGCATCAGCGAATCAAAGGCGAGTTCGTCGTGGTCGGGATATTCGTAGGACCAGTACCACTGGTAACCGGTCGCCTTGATGGTCATGTCCGGCTTGGGAATGTCCAGCTCAAGGAACAGCAGGCGGAAGGAGGGAACCGCGATCACCAGCAGAACCAGGATCGGGACAACCGTCCAGACCACCTCGATCAGCGTGTTGTGCGAGGTCTTGGAGGGTTCCGGATTGGAACGCTCGTTGAACCGCACCATCACGTAAATCAGCAGCGCCAGAACAAAAAGCGTGATGACTGTGATAATGACGAGGATGAAGGTATGGAAACTGTGGATCGACTCCATCACCGGCGAAGCAGCCGGCTGAAGGGTCATTTCCCATGGCTGCGGCTGAGCGGCTTGAGCCGGCGCGACGAACATCAGCGCAGCGGCCAGCACAGTTGCAAAAGCGGCAACAGCGCGCGCGCCCAGAGCGTTAAAATTCAAAAAGCGTTGCATCATCGTTTGTTTCCCCAGAATGCCCTGCTTGCCGGCACCCTTTACCTGCCGCCGAATCCTAACAAGGATCGGCCAAATTATCAGGGATGCCCCCACGGCGCACGCCGCAGCGCTCCGCCTTGGGCGCTACAAACCACAAAGGCACGATTCCCCGCAAGTTTGATCTATCTCAAAAACAACACATTTACGCCCGGACAAACTGCCACAGGTATGCCTTGCTTCCGGGAACGGGCACGGGATTTGCCACAAAGACGCCCAACAACACTGGCATTCGGGGCTTCACGGCCCGACGCGGCAGACCGATTCTTGACATAATACCGTCTTCTGCTACCGCTCCGGTTCAATCGGGCTGGGGATGGAAACGTCCGGCCAGCGGCAAATTCGATGCGGAACAGGCGATGCCATTCACCACAAGTCCACGCGCATTCCTCCGGCACATGATCGTGATCACGGTCGCGGCCGCCATCTCTGCGGCCAGCGTGCTTTCCCCCTTTCCCGCCAAGGCGCAAGGCCTGCTGAAAGAAACCATCGGCGACTGGCAATACCGCTGTGATACGCCTCCCGGAGCGCCTTCCGAGCAATGCATCCTGCTGCAAAGCGTTACCGCGGAAGATCGCCAGAATGTCGGCCTGACGGTCGTTGTGCTTCAGACCGCCGACAAGAAAGACACGATCCTGCGGGTCCTGGCTCCGCTCGGCGTTCTTCTTCCCTCGGGGCTCGGCCTTTTCATCGATGACAAGCGGGTCGGACGTAATATCTACGCCCGCTGCCAGCCGACGGGCTGTGTTTCCGAAGTCTTTTTCGACGCTCCGTTGCTGGAGTTGTTCCAGAACGGCAAAACCGCGCTCTTTGTCATATTCCAGAGCCCGGAAGAAGGCATCGGCATTCCCGTTTCGCTGAACGGTTTCGGCGATGCGCTGAACAAGCTGAAGGAATAGCGCGCGGCGCGTTGGATTCCGGCCCGAACGGACCCTACTTTATAACCATTCATCCCGACCCGCCGCCTTACGGAGCCTTGCCTTGACCCAGCCGATCTCACTCCTCGACAGCAATGGCGTCGCGCCCGAACGCGTAAAGCGACTGATCGGCGAGGCGCTGTCCGGGGCGGACGACGGGGAGCTTTTCGTCGAATACCGGCAAAGCGAGACGCTCGGTTTCGACAATGGCAGGCTCAAGGTTGCCAACTTCGACACCGCGCAGGGCATGGGATTGCGCGCGGTCGCCGGCGAAGCCGCGGGCTACGCCCATGCGTCGGAGATTTCGGAAAGCGCGATTTCCCGGCTCGGCAATGCCGTCAGCGTCGTGAAAGCCGGTCATTCGGGAACTTTCGCCTCAGCGCCACAGCGCAGCAATGTCCAGCTTTACGGCGAGGAAAATCCGCTTGGAGCCCCATCTTTTGAGGAAAAGGTGCGGCTTCTGGAAGCCATAGATTCTTATGCGCGGGGAAAATCGGACAAAGTCCGGCAGGTTTCCGCGTCGCTTGCTGGCAGCTGGCAGGTTGTCGAGATCGTACGCCCGGACGGGTCGATCTATCGCGATGTCAGGCCTCTCGTCCGGCTCAATGTTTCCGTTGTTGCCGGTGAAGGCGACCGGCAGGAGACGGGCTCGCACGGCGTTGGCGGACGTTGCGGCTATGCGGAGTTCATTTCGCCCGATTCCTGGCAGGCCGTCGCCGACGAGGCCATCCGCCAGGCGCAGGTCAATCTTACCGCAGTCGATGCGCCCGCAGGCGAATCCGATGTGGTTCTCGGGGCCGGCTGGCCGGGCGTCCTGCTGCACGAGGCCGTCGGGCACGGACTTGAGGGCGATTTCAACCGGCGCGGCGAAAGCGCGTTTGCCGGTCTCATGGGCGAACAGGTCGCCTCGAAGGGAATCACCATCGTCGACGATGGAACGCTGCCGGGCCTGCGCGGCTCGATCAGCATCGACGACGAGGGAACCCCCTCGTCGCGCACGGTCCTCATCGAGGACGGCAAACTGGTCGGCTACATGCAGGACCGTCAGAACGCGCGGTTGATGAACATGGCTTCCACCGGCAACGGCAGGCGCCAGTCCTACGCCCATATCCCGATGCCGCGCATGACAAATACCTACATGATTTCAGGTGCATACGACCCGCAGGAAATCCTGGCGTCGGTCAAGAAGGGTATCTATGCGGCGTCCTTCGGCGGCGGGCAGGTCGATATCACGTCGGGCAAGTTCGTATTCCAGTGCACAGAGGCCTACTTGATCGAAAACGGCAAACTCGGACAGCCTGTCAAAGGCGCCATGCTGATCGGCAACGGACCGGATGCGCTGACCCGCGTGCCCATGGTCGGCAACGACATGGCGCTGGATCCAGGCATCGGCACCTGCGGAAAGAACGGACAGGGTGTTCCGGTCGGCGTCGGCCAGCCAACGCTGAGAATCGACCGAATCACGGTTGGCGGCACGCAGGCAGCCTGAGGACCTCAGGCCGGAAGCGCAGAATCACGGACCGTATCCGGCCATCTCCGCATCCAGGATGCTGCTCAGGCGCCCGATTCCTTAGTAAATCCTTAATTTTCCCAAGCGTGGCGACGTATAATTCAACGCGTCAGCCAATGTGTGTTGCACAATTGCATCGCACTTCCCCAAAAGAACTGATTCCGTGGATGACAGGGCACTTGCAGGGTCATCAGGTGTTGCGCGGCGTACAATCCACCGATAACTTCCGACTCGTTTCGTTTCACCTCTGGGGGTACCCACTATGACGAATCGTCTTATGATTGTTGCCGGCGTTGCAGCCGCAGCATTTGCTCTGGCCGCTTGCAACCACCACAAAGAGCCGGTTGTTGCGAAGGGTTACGCTCCGGTCGCTTCGGTTGAAGCTCCGGCTTCTGTTCAGCCGTCGGCTGACTGGAAGTAATCCAGGCCTAACGTTTTGTCTCTGTCCTTGCTTTAGGCGGGCCAGAAAACAGGACGGGGGTTTTAAAGGCACCGATGGGAAACCATCGGTGCCTTTTCCTTTTTGGCTTGGGCATTCAGGCTTGAGCTTCCTCTCCCGCAACCGTCGAAATTGACAATGTGGCGGAAAGCACGGCAGGCTTGACGTCCACATGCCGCCATGCGGCACCAAAAGGAGGCGCACGGGCTTTAAATGTACAATATGTTCGACATGCTCAATCAGGCTCAGAACGGCGCCGCGATGGAAAACCTGTCGCGCCAGTTCGGCCTGCATCCAGACCAGACGAAGAAGGCCGTGGAAGCGCTGATGCCGGCCTTTCAGGAAGGCATGCGGCGGCAGGTCGAATCCATGGAAGCCATGCAGTCTTTCTACAAACAGATGGGCTCAGGCAATTACGAGCGTTACTTCGAGGATCCCGAAGCGACCCAGACAGAAGAAATCAAGGCGAACGGCAATGATGTCCTCGGCCAGATTTTCGGCTCCAAGGACGTCAGCCGTGCGGTTGCCGATCAGGCCGCGGCAATGACCGGACTGGGCGCCGACATCATGAAGCAGATGCTGCCGGTGATCGCCTCGATGATGATGGGCGGACTGCAGCGCCAGGCCGGCGGCAATCCGTTTCAGCAAATGTTCGAGCAGATGATGGGCGGCGGCCGCGGCGGTGCGGGCGCAAACCCCTTCGGCGACATGCTTCAGGGCATGATGGGCAGCATGTTCGGCGCCGGTGCGGGTAGCGCGGGACGCGGCGGACAAGGCGGGTTCAATCCGGCCGAGATCATCGATGCCCTTTTCACCGCCGGGCGCAAGACCCAGGATGCCAATACCGAGGCCATGGGACGCATCTTCGACCAGTTCACCGGGAACCGGAAGTAGCGCTTCCATAACTTCGAAGGTATTTTCTTAACTTTACCAACAAGATAGCCTTGCGGTTTTACTGTTGGGCAATCGATTGCCGCGAAACTCCAAGCTCGGGGACATATTGTCCAACTTGGGGACACGAATCGTGAGGCCGTCGGTCAAAAAAATAAGGCTCCTGCTCGGAAACGCAGCCTATCGCGACGCGGTATGGCTCGGGCTTGCCGGATTTGTGTTCTGGCTCGTGGCTATCGCATTCGACGCCCACGACAGCATGCATGACTTCATCCTGACCCATGAGCACTGGGAACTCGATGAAATCATTCTGGCGATCGCCGCCATGGGCATCGCGGGCTTTATCTACGGGTATCGCCGAATCGTCGACCTGAACAAGGAAATCGGACTCCGCGATACCGCGGAGGACAAAGTCGCCTGGATCGCCAATCACGATTCCCTGACGTCGCTGCCAAACCGGCATTTTCTGGAAAGCAATTACAAATCCCGCAACGCGCACGGCCGATCGGCTCTGACGCCGGAAATGGTCGCATCGGTTGACCTTGACGGCTTCAAGCAAGTCAACGATCTGCTAGGGCACTCTGCCGGCGACGAGCTTTTGGTGGCGACCGCCGAGCGTCTCAAGTCGGCTGTCGGCGATGGACTGGTCGTACGTATGGGCGGCGACGAATTCGTCCTGCTGATCCATACTGCGCCCAAGAATCCGGTTTCTTTCGGTAATCTTGTGATCCGCAAGCTGAGCGAACCGCTCGTCATCAATGGCGTTCAGGTCAAGATCAGCGGCTCAGTCGGCCTGGCAGTCGCTGGCAGGGCTCGCGATCTCGATACCGTCGTTCGCGAAGCCGACATGGCCATGTATGTCGCCAAGCGCAGCGGACGCAACGCGGTGGCGGTGTTTACGCCCGACATGGAACAGGGCTTCCTGCGACGCGCCGAATGCGAGCTTGAACTTCGCCGCGCGATCAAGAAAAACCGGATTGTTCCCCATTATCAGCCGCTGATCGATCTCGGCACCGGGAAAACCTGCGGATTCGAGGCCCTGGCACGCTGGACGGACAAATTCGGCCCGGGATACACGCCCGACGTGTACATTCCCCTTGCCGAAGACCTCGGCCTGATCGTCGAACTATCCGAGCAGATTTTGCGCCGCGCCTGTCTCGACGCGAAAAAGTGGCCGCGCGATCTGGATCTCTCCTTCAACATCTCGCCCACTCAATTGACCGACCGGCTGCTGGGTTTGCGCATCGTGCAGATTCTCGGGGAAACCGAATTTCCGCCGCAACGGCTGCAAATCGAAATCACAGAATCGGCCATCGCAAAGGATTCCGATACCGCATTCCGGATCATTTCCGACCTGCGCGCCTCCGGCATCCGCGTTGTACTGGACGATTTCGGCACCGGATATTCCAGCCTTGCGCAACTGTCGCGGTTCGAGTTCGACGGCATCAAGATCGACCGCGAATTCATCGCCTCCTTCCTCAATGACGAAAAGCAGATGAAAATCATCAGGGCCATCATCTGTCTCGCCAAGGGTCTGAATGCGAAGACGACGGCGGAAGGTGTCGAAACCGACAGCCAGGTCTTTGCCTTGCGGAAAATCGGCTGCGATATCGTTCAGGGATATTTCTTCGCAAAGGCGATGCCGGCGAGCGAAGTACAGGGCTATCTTGCCGACAATACCTTTGACCCAAAGGCCAATCAGGAATCGGCCTGAGCCAGGCTGAATCGAAAAAGCCCGCGTCCGGTTCCGGTCGCGGGCTTTGTTTTCTCGTCGCTTTGCGCAGCCAATTCCGGCCGGCCTCTTTTTCCAGCCATCATCCGCGCAGGCGCAGACCGCTGTACGAGATAGGGTTTTCAGCCCGCCGGCGCTCATTGGCCCGGCCGCGCAGGAAACGCGTTACATCCTCGCCGGAAGACAGCGTTGCCGCATCGGCGATATCGAAGCGCTGGAGACCAATGTCGCACAACATATGGTCGTCGAGGCTTGCGAGTTTCGCGAGCACGGCCCGGCGGCGGTAGAAACCGGCAATCGTCGCGAACGGACGTACGGCGAGACCGGCAAGGTCGTAGAGAGCGCTGGCGCGGCCCCTGGCGGAGCTGACGGGAGCGTCGAAGTCACAAACGGCATTGGTCATTTTCATTCTCCTTTCTGTGGTCTCCGAAGCGGAGGGGGGATCATCCCGGCCTTTCCCGGACACGCGGCGGTTCGAGGGGATTGGCGCGTCCGGGTCAGGCAGGAACCGGACGTGCTGCTGGTGGCCGGTACCCTTGGGATGTCCGCTCGGGACAAGTTGGAAAATGGGGGCGTGTTGCCCATTAGTCCAACGAATGTTATTCATCTCTCGGATCAAAAATTTTGATGGATAGGTTCCATGATGCTTCTCGACAACGATCAGCTCCGCACGTTCCTGGCGGTTGCTGAAACCGGCAGCTTCACCAAAGCGGCCGAGGACGTGCACCGGACCCAGTCGGCGGTTTCGATGCAGATCAAGAAGCTGGAAGAACGGATCGGCAAACCGCTGTTCAGCCGGACGGGGCGCGATGTGCGGCTGACTTCGGAAGGCCAGACGCTGGTCACCTATGCGCAGAAGATGATGGCAATCAACGAAGCCGCGGTCTGCGCCATTTCAGGCAAAGAAATGAGCGGGTCGGTCCGGATCGGTCTGCCGGACGATTACGCCGACCGGCTGCTGCCTCGTGTGCTTGCCGCCTTCAACCGCACCCATCCGCTGGTGGAGGTTTTCGTCGAGTGCCATAACTCCGGCCATGTCGCCGCGCAGGTGCGCAACGGGGCCATCGATCTCGGCATCGTCACCTATGGCGACCAGGGCGGGACCATCGTGCGGCGGGAGCAGTTGCACTGGGTGGCGTCGGAATCGATGACGGCGGCGTGTCAGAACCCGATTCCGCTGGCGCTGGGCGGTGAGTTGTGCAGCTGGCGTCATGCGGCGACAGACGCTCTGAACCGGATAAAGCGCAACTGGCGGATCACCTATACCTCGTCGAGCGCAGCTGCCATCAACGGCGCGGTCGCAGCCGGTCTTGCCATAAGCGTATTGCCGGAATCGGCGATCCGGTCCGACGTGCGCGTGCTGACACAGGCGGACGGCTTCCCGCCCCTGCCCGTTTGCGAGATCGGCATGATCCGCGCCAAGCACGCAACCCATGCCGTCCACAACGCGCTTGCCGAACATATCGAGCGGCGGCTCAACAACCTGATGCCAACCGAACAGGTGGCCTAGGATTGAACTCGGAGCGAAGAATCGCTCCGCGTTTTTTCAACGCAATCCCGGACGGAAAACCGGCTTCCACTTTTCCTGGGATTGCTTGTCCGAGCGGCGGTTCAACAACCTGATGCCAACCGAACAGGTGGCTTGACCTTCCGGTCTCAGGACTGTGGAGCAATCCGCTTCAGCGGCGATTCCCGGCGCAAAACCAAAATGTTGCCGATTGCGATCAGCGTTACGCCGAGGACGGTGACCGCCGACCACTGCAGGCCTTCGAACATCGTCGACAACACCAGTGCAATCACCGGGAAAACGACGGTCGTATATGCCGCGCGGCCTATTCCGGCCGCACCGACCAGTGCCACATAGGCGCTGAAGGCGATCGCGGTCGCCACAACGATGTGCCAGCCAAGCGCCACCAGATATGTTGTCTTGAGGGGAATGGCGAAGCTATCCCCACGCACAAGAACAATCAAAGCCATGGCCAGGCAACCATAGAGACAAGCCCAGGCTGTCGAGCCGCGAACGGATACGCCCTGTTTCTGCGTTGCCGCGGCGAACGAACTGCCAATGGCAAACATCGCCGTCGCCAGGATCGCCAGACCGAAACCGTAGGCCATGGCGGCGTTGAACGTGGCGCCTGTGACCTGCGGCAGGAAGACAATCACCAGACCCGCAAGGCCAAGCAGGACACCGGTCAGCGCGCGCGGGCCGGCACGGCGGCCGAAGAAAATCGCATCGAGCGCAAAACCGTAAAGAGACGCGGTGGAAAAGATCACCGCCAGCATGCCGGTGGGCGCGGCATAAGCGGCATTGTACATGATCAGATAATTGATGCCGAACATCGACATGCCCATCAGCGCGAGCCGCACATGGATGGAGGGCGAATAACGCCACTCGGCACCGCGCCACCACACTATGGCCCAAAGCAGCATGTCGGCTGCCGCAAAGCGCCAGAACAGCGTCACCTCGGGCGGCGCCTCATCGACCTGATAGCGGATCGGGAGCCAGCCTGTGCCCCAGCACAGGACAACGACAATAAACAGCAGCAGTGTCCGGGCGGGCGGCGCGGTTCCGGTGCCGGCAGCCGATACAGCCGGCCCAGAACGCATCAATAGGCTTCCTCGACGAATACCCGGTCGATATCGCCCTTCCATTCGTTGTGATAGCGCTCCAGCAAGCGCTCGGCATTGGTCACGCCGGTTTCGGCGATTTCCGCCAGCGGCTCGATGAAGCGGGTCTCGTCCGCCTCGCCTCCATGGGCAAAGGCGCGCCGCTTGAGTCCGTCGGTCGCGATCTGAACCACTTCCCTGGCGATCTCCTGCACGGTGGTCTTGCGGAACTTCGTCTTCAATGCGGTGCGCGGAACATTGTCGCGCATACGCTGGCGTTCGCACTCGGTCCAATCGCTGATCAGATCGCTTGCCGCATCAAGGGCGGTCTCGTCATACATCAACCCGACGAACAGCGCCGGCAGTGCGCAGATGCCGCGCCACGGGCTGCCATCGGCGCCGCGCATCTCCAGAAAGCGCTTCAGACGCACTTCCGGGAAAATGGTCGAGAGGTGATTGACCCAATCCGACCGCATCGCTTTTTCACCGGGCAAACCCGGCAGGCGGCCATCGAGCAAGTCACGGAACGATTGCCCGGCAACATCGTGGTAGGTGCTGCCGCGTTTGACGAAATACATCGGCACATCAAGGGCATAATCGACGTAGCGTTCGAAACCGAAGCCCTCGTCGAAAACAAAGGGCAACATGCCGGAACGGTCGTTGTCGACGTCGCGCCAGATCTCGCTGCGGTAGGACAGGAAGCCGTTCGGCTTGCCCTCCAGGAACGGGGAATTGGCAAACAGGGCGGTCGCAATCGGCTGAAGCGCAATGCCGACGCGCATCTTGCGCACCATATCGGCTTCCGAGGAAAAGTCCAGATTCACCTGCACGGTGCAGGTGCGGTACATCATGTCGAGGCCCTTGGAACCGACCTTGGGCATGTAGTTGGTCATGATGCGGTAGCGGCTCTTGGGCATCATCGGCGTTTCGGCGCGCGTCCATTTCGGCGACACGCCAAGCCCGAGGAAACCGATGCCGAGGCGGTCGGCCGCTTCGCGCACCTGGGCGAGATGGGAATGCACCTCGCGGCAGGTCTGGTGGATCGACTCAAGCGGTGCGCCGGAGAGTTCGAACTGACCGCCCGGCTCCAGCGAGATCGCGCCGCCGCCAATCGGATCGGTCAGGCCGATGATCCGCCCTTCATCGAGGATCGGCTCCCAGCGCAGCACCGCCTGCATGTTTTCAAGCAGCGCGCGGATGCCATAGTCGCCCTCGTATTCGACAGGGCTCTTGTCCATCAGCCGGAAGCCGAACTTCTCGTGCTCGGTGCCGATCCGGAAATCCGCCTTCGGCTTGCAGCCGGCGGACAATTCCTCGATCAGCTCCGCACGCGATGTGATCGGTGTAAGGTCATCGCGATCACGCGCCATACAGTCGTCTCCCTAGATGTCGCATTCTTGCCTGATTGGGGCGCTGGCACTTCAAGGCCATTGCGAACGCAATCAGTTAGCTCCCATGCGGGGCGCAGACAAGCGCCTGAACGCAATTCCCCCATGCGTCACAAAGGCAGCTAGAGGCCTTGCCAATCGCCGCAAGCGCACTGAACGAGGGCCAGGGCCGCAACGATCGCGGTATCCGCGCGCATGATGCGGGGGCCGAGCGAGACAGGTATAGCGGCCTCGAGCGCACGCAAGGCTTCGCGCTCATCAGACGAGAAGCCGCCTTCCGGACCGATCAGAACGGTCAGGGGCGGACGCGCATCTGCAAGGGCGTCAACCGGGTTTGCGGCCTCTGCAGCCTCATCGCAGAAGACAAGCGTTTGCGACGCATCGAGATCTGCAAGGAAACGCTCCAGCGGCACCGGTTTGTCCACCCCGGCGATCCACAGCACGCCGCATTGTTCGGCACCCTCGATCACGTTTGCCAGAAAACGCTCCGCGTTGAACTTGCCTGACACCGTGTGGCGCGTGATCACCGGAACGATCCGTCTTACGCCCATCTCGGCGGCCTTCTGGGCCACGTAATCGAGCCGGGCATGCTTCAATGGCGCGAATGCGAGCGTGATATCCGCCGGCACGGGTTGAGGCCGCAGCAGGCTCTTGAGGTCCAGCACCGCCGCCTTCCTGGTGACCTGCGCCAGTTCACCCTTCCATTCCCCGTCGCGGCCATTGAACACGAGAACGGGATCGCCGGCCTTGCGCCGCATGACATTGACGAGGCGGTGGACCTGATCGCGCTCCAGCCCAACCTGCAAGCCTTCGCCCAGGGGCGCATCGACGAACAGGCGCGGAATATGGCGCCCGCCGCCATTGTCGGATATTGAGCCGGAACCGTTTTCTTCGCGCTGTTTCATGTTGCGGACCTGTGACGCATGACAACGAACAACACAAGCCTGCTGCGCGCTGCACAGGCAGACGATCTCGACGCGCTCTGCGAGATGATCGCCACCTTCAACGCCGAGGACGGGCACGCGCTGGAAAACCCGGTGCGCCCGGTGCTGGAAAAACTGCTGTCGGACTCCTCGCTCGGCCAGGCCTTCATGATTGAAACGGACGCAGAGACCATCGGCTATGTTATCCTGTGCCACAGCTTCTCGATCGAGTTTGGCGGTCACGACACGATCCTCGATGAAATCTACATCCGCCCGGACGCACGCGGCAAAGGATACGGGACGGCTATTCTGCGCGAACTCGAAGATTGGGCGGCATCCAACGGTCTGGTTGCGATCCATCTTGAGGTTATGGGCGAAAATCCAGCCGCCGCGCTTTACCGCCGCACCGGCTACCGCGACCGCGGCAGCCGCTTCATGAGCAAGCGCATCGCAAACACGTGACCTCCCGATCCGCCAAACAAGTTGACGCTGCGTGCGTTGGCACGCAGGCTTGGCGCAAACAGAATCGGGAGGAGCCGTCGATGATCCGTTATGTTTGCTGCATGGCAGCTGCATTGATGTTGTTGAGCGCATCCCTTGCCGCTCCAGCGTACGCTCAGGAGAACAACACGATCTTCTTCGGCCCCGATGTCGAAGTCCGGACCCTTCAGAACCCCAGATGGCAAAACTGCCAGAGGCGGTGCGACAACAACGACCGCTGTGTCGGCTGGTCCTACATCCAGGGTGTCAACCAGTGCCGTCTTAAGGAAGCCATCTGGCTGAAGTCCGACAACGGTTGCTGCGTCTCCGGTTACAAGCAGGCAGGTGGCGGGCAGCCCGGCGGCGGTGGCGGCGGGCAGCAGGCTTCACCCGGCATCCAGAACGCCCGTATCGCGCGCCTGCACTACAATTCCCGCGCCGGAAACGAGCGCGGGGCGTGCATCCAGACCCAACCCCAGATTCCCGGATCGTTCCGCGGATGGGCATGCCTTTGGAAAGACAATCCGCTCTACGCGGAAATCGACCGGATGCTGAGCGATGCCTTCATGCAGAACATGACCTGCGACATCGAGTGGGCCGACCGGCCACGAACCCGCTATGGGGAGATCGAAGTGGTGTCCTGCCGGCGCTAATCCGGACTTAGCTCGGCTTGTAGGCCAGCCGCAAGCCGCCCCAGTGACGACCTTTGACCATGATCGGGGCCGACACGTCCTTCATCAGCGCGTAATTGCCGCCGCCCATGTCGCGGCGGTAGGTCTGAAGCAGATAAGGTTCGGTGTTGTTGCCCGCGCGCAAGCCCACCTTGTCGTCGAAGATGCGCCTGTTGCGGCAGTTGGCGGCGTTCCAGACCGGATCGTTACCTTGCGGCTTTGAAAATTTCGCGTTGTGCGTTGGCAGGTAGCCGTTCGTGTCGACCGCCGCGCAGAAGACAATCTGCGCGTTGCCTTCCGCAACAGGCTCCTGGAATTTCGGCAGAATGCTGTCCGTGAATTCGGTTGCGCGCGTTGTGACCTGTTGCGGATCGGAGCCGGGAACCGGCTGATAGTCCTGGTCGAACAGATCGGCCATGGAAATGCGCCCCGCATCGACCTCCGCCTCGAGGGCCGCGGATATCTCCGCCGCAACGTCCCGAACCGTGCGGATCATCGGAGCGTCTTCGATATCCGCCCCCGATACGGCAACCCCGCCGACGACCCCATCGGTTTTGTCGACTGTTTGAGCGATGCGTTCCGAGGCTCCCTTGAAGGTCTCAACGCTGGCCGAAACCATGTCGTGCATGGCGTTGATGCGCTCCGACAAAGTTGCTGTCGAACCGTCAATGCCCTCAACGCCATCGCGGATCATGCCCGAGGCATTGTTGATCTGCTCCATTGCCGTACCAAGACTGCCAACAACCTCATCGAGGCTGGATGTGGATTCACGCACGGAAGACACGCATTCCACCGCCGTTTCGCCAAGTCCGATCAACACTTCGGCCTCGTTATTCAGCTCGGCCAGGGTCTCCTCGATCTTCTTGGTTGCGGAGCTGGTCTGGCTGGCCAGCTGTTTCACCTCGCCGGCAACCACGGCAAAGCCCTTGCCGGCCTCGCCCGCGCGTGCCGCCTCGATGGTGGCGTTCAGCGCCAGCAAGTTCGTCTGGCGGGCAATCGCGTCAATGGAGCCGGACACATCGCGCACGCTTTCAAGCGCCGACTGAAGCCCCTGAAGCTGATCGGTGATCTTTGCCACGGCATCGACCAGCGAACCGATCTGGGCGCTAGCCTGCTGCATGGCATCCTGCGAGCGAGAGACTTCCGCCCCCGTCTTCTCCGCAACCTCAGTGGATTCCTTCACAGCGTCCCGGATCATGCTGGTCATGGTCTGGGTGTTGGCGGCAGATTCGGCGATCTCTCCGAAATCGCATTCAAGCGAAGCGGTTTTGCCCGCCGCATCGGTGATGATGCCGGCGACCTCTG
The DNA here is from genome assembly GCA_020441995.1 of Rhodobiaceae bacterium. Classification (GTDB taxonomy): domain Bacteria; phylum Pseudomonadota; class Alphaproteobacteria; order Rhizobiales; family Tepidamorphaceae; genus JACKJK01. Next base: position 31,148 of record JAGRLC010000083.1, on the reverse strand, counting down.
CCATATCGAGGCCGATTTCGCTGAGCGCATGCGCCAGTTTCGCAAATGACGAATCCGCCCGGTTTTCCGGTTTCGCCTCTTCTGCTACGTCTGTCTCACCCACAGCGATATTTTCGGCCTGGGCAATATCCCCGAAGGACATGGCCGCATCCCTTTCTCGTGATGGCACATCAGCGTATCACTATGCGGAACAAGGCTTTAAGGTTTGGTAACCATACGGGAGCGCGAGATTTCCGACTTTAGTCCAAAGAGCGGCACCGATGCGCTCATCCCCGCCGATGCGGTGCGCGGCCACTGGGTCACGCGTTTTGCCCCGGATTGGCTGAAGCCCTACGCGCGGCTGGCGCGCTGGGACCGGCCTATCGGCTGGTGGCTGCTGATGTGGCCGTGCTGGTGGTCGGCGGCGATGGTCGCGGCGCACAGGGGCGCCGATTACCCGAACCTGTGGCATCTCGCCTTGTTCACGATCGGCGCCATCGCGATGCGCGGCGCCGGCTGCACCTATAACGACATTGTCGACCGCGATATCGACGCCGGCGTGGAGCGCACCAAGATGCGGCCCATTCCCTCCGGCGCGGTCAGCGCCAAACAGGCGCTCGCATTCGCCGTCGTCCAGAGCCTCGCCGGCCTTGCCGTGCTGTTGCAGTTCAACCTGTTCACGATTGTGCTTGGCATCTGTTCGCTGGTGGTGGTGGCGATCTATCCGTTCATGAAGCGGATCATGTCATGGCCGCAGCTCGTGCTCGGTTTCGCCTTCAACTGGGGCGCGCTCGTCGGCTGGGCGGCAACGCAGGGCGAACTGGGCTGGGCGCCGGTCTTCCTCTATCTCGGCGGCATCGCCTGGACCATCGGCTACGATACGATCTACGCCCACCAGGACCGCCGCGACGATGCCATTATCGGCGTCAAATCCACCGCGCGCCTGTTCGCCGATCACTCCCATGCCGGGATCGGTCTGTTCTATGGAATCGCGATTGCGATGTGGGCTGCGGCCTTCTGGTTTGCCGGTCTGCACTGGCCTGCTTACGCGGGTCTTGCCTGCGCGGGCGGCCACCTGATCTGGCAGGTCGCGACACTCGACATCGACAACGGGCCGCGCTGCCTGATGCTGTTCCGCTCCAACCGGGATTTCGGCTGGATTCTCTTTGCCGGGCTGGTTGCGGACTGCCTGCTGGCGGGCTAGGCCCGTTCCACGATTTCGATTGCGCAGCCCCTTGCATGGGTGTATCGCAGCGCCGATATTTTTTGTTGGGCGCTGGAGGCGCCCGCAATGGACGCATCCATACATTCAGCCCCCCAATACCGGCCCGCGCGGATCGACGATCTCGAACCGCTCGTGGCGCTGGAAAACGCGTGTTTCGACGCCGACAAGATTTCGCGGCGCTCGTTCCGCCAGTTCCTGCGCTCTCCGACCGCGCAATGCATCGTCGCGATGTCGGAAGACACGCTGACGGGCTATGCCCTGATCCTCTACCGCGAAGGCACCGCGCTGGCCCGGCTTTACTCCATCGCCGTCGACGACCGCTTCCGTGGCCGCAACATCGGCCTGGAACTGCTCAAGCGGGCTGAGGCCGCCGCTTTCGAGGCCGGCCGCTTCGTCATGCGCCTTGAGGTGCGCGAGGACAACGCAAGCGCGATCCGGCTCTACAAGGCGCATGGCTACCGCCAGTTCGGGCGGCACGAGAATTATTACGAAGACCATTCGGCGGCGCTGCGGTTCGAAAGAATCCTGAGATCCGAGAATCCGCCCCCCTCGCCAATGTTCTACGAACAGCGCACCGACTTCACCTGCGGCGCTGCCAGCGTGATGATGGCAAAGGCGCGGTTCGAACCGTCCTACGTGCCATCCATCGCCGACGAAATCCGCATCTGGCGCGCGGCAACGATGATCTACATGGCATCGGGGCTTGGCGGTTGCGGCCCTTACGGTCTGGCGCTGCAACTGGCCGACATGGGCCTGAAACCCGCCATACGGGTCTCGCGCAAGGGCAATCTGTTCCTCGACACGGTGCGCAACGAAGACAAGCGCAAGGTCATGAGGGTTGTTCAGGAAGATTTCCGCAAGCAGGTTACGGCACGCGGGATCGACGTCGAGATCGGAACGCTGACATCTGCGGAATTGACCGGAGAATTGGATGACGGCGCAGCGGCCATCGTGCTGATCTCCGGCTACCGCATGTTCGGCAAAAAAGTGCCGCACTGGGTCTTTGCCTATGCGGCGCAGGACAACCATATTTTCATCCACGACCCATGGGTCGAGGACAAACGCGGCGAGACTCTTACAGATGCCGCAAACCTGCCCATACCATTTGAGGAATTCGACCGCATGGCGCGATTCGGCAAAGACCGGTTAAGCGCAGCGATCATCATAAGGAAAGACCAATAGCGATGGCCGGATGGCTGATCCTCGTTGACGTCGAAAAAGACCTGCCAAACGCCGACACACCGCACAAGGTGGTCACCACAAAGGATTACCTCAGCCGTCCGCATCTGTTTCGCGGCGACCGGCCGAAGATCATCAATCTCGCCCGCAGCTTCGCCTATCAGGGCAAGGGCTATTACGCCTCGCTGCTTGCCGAGGCGCGCCGCCACCGGGTCATCCCGACGGTTGAAACCATGCTTAGCCTGTCGTCGCGCAAGGCCTATGAGAACGCGATCCCCGAACTGGAAGACCTGCTCAACGCGCTGATCCGCAAAAACGGCCCAGCACCTGAACGCATTCTGCTGTGCTGCGGGGAATGCCGCGAGCCGCAATGGGAACGCTTCGGGCGGCTGGTCTTCGACTGGTTCCGCGCGCCGGTCCTGGAAGTTGCGCTCGAGTCCGGCGAGTGGACCCGCATCGAGCGGATCAGGCCGCTTGCCATCAACAAACTTGAAGGCGCGGAGCGCGAATTCCTGTTCGAGGCCATGGCGCGCTACACGCGGCGCGACTGGCGGGGGCCGAAGGTCAAGACGCCGCCGCGCTATACCTTCGCCGTTCTGCACGATCCGAACGAGGAACTGCCGCCCTCATCCAAGGGTTCGCTGAAGCATCTTGCCCGCGTTGCCGAAAAGATGGACGTGGAAATCGACCTGATCACCAAGAAGGATCTGTCGCGGCTGTCGGAATACGACGCCCTGTTCATCCGCGAGACAACGACGATCAAGAACCATACCTTCCGTTTCGCCCAGCGCGCGCAGCAGGAAGGCATTCCGGTCATCGACGATCCTGTCTCGATGATCCGCTGCACCAACAAGCTGTACCTGAAGGAACTGCTGGAATCCGCCGGCATCCAGATGCCGCCCACGGTCATGCTGTCGTCGACCGCCGATATCGCGAAGGCTGAGAGCGAACTGGACTACCCGATTGTCGTGAAAATCCCCGACGGTTCGTTCTCGCGCGGGGTGAAGAAGGTGGAGAACCGCGAGGCCTTCGAAAAACTGGCCAGCAACTGGTTCGACGAAACCGACCTGCTGATCGCGCAGAAATTCATGCCGACGGCCTATGACTGGCGTATCGGCGTGCTTGGCGGCGAACCGCTGTTCGCCTGCCAGTACATGATGGCCAAGTCGCACTGGCAAATCGTCAATCACGACCGGCGCGGCGGGCCGGACGAAGGCTCGTTCAAGACCTTCACACTTGCCGATGCGCCCGCCGATGTCGTCGAGACCGGCGTGAAGGCGGCGCGGCTTATCGGCAACGGGCTTTACGGCGTCGACATCAAGCAGACACCGGACGGCGTGTTCGTCATCGAGGTCAATGACAACCCCAACCTCGATCACGGTGTGGAAGACGCCGCCGGAAAGGACGAGATCTGGCAAAAGCTGATAGGCTGGTTCACCGAACGCATCGAACGCCGCCGCACATAACGGGCGGGCCAGAGATCAGGAGAACGCCATGATCGCCGTGATTTTCGAAGTCGAGCCGCGCGAAGGCCACGCGGGTGCCTATTTCGACCTTGCGGGCGAGTTGAAACCGCTGGTGGAAGGTTTCGACGGCTTTATTTCCGTGGAGCGTTTCGAAGCGGTGCTGACGCCGGGGCGTTTTCTTTCGCTGTCGTTCTGGCGCGACGAGGAATCCATCCAGCGCTGGCGCAAGGTCGCCGAACACCGGCTGGCGCAGACGGCGGGGCGAACCGAGCATTTTTCCGATTACCGCATCCGGATCGCTCACGTCATACGCGATTACGGCATGAACGCGCGTGACGAGGCGCCGGAAGACCTGCGCCTCGTTCACGGATAACACTCACGCCCGATCAGTCGCGGGCGATGATCTCGGCTTCGCGGGCGTGGATGCGGATGCAATCCGGATCGCCCATGGCGCGGGAGGTCAGGAACGCCGGACGGCGCGCCGCAAAGAAGGTGTTGGCGCGGCGTGCACGCGGACGCGACACCGTCAGGGCGCCGAGCCTGCTTTCAGCCGAACGCACCTGCCCATCGGCCTGCGCATAGACCAGCGGACGGTCGAGCGCCTCGCCCCAGGCCTGCCAGTCGTCTTCGAGATCGGCGCAATCGTTGGCGATGCACAGCGGCACGTTCAGATCCCCGTTCTCGTGGAACAGGACGACGCCCGCGCTGCCGTCGCCTGACGCGTTGTCCGCCAGCAGAACCGCCTGATAGGACTGCACCGGAACCTTGAGCGAGGGACCGTTCGCCGCACGGGCGATGGTCACCGCATCGGTGCCAATGGTTGCGGCCGGAGAAAGGGCTCCCGGCACCGCATCGCCACCTACGGCGACACGGGCCGGGAGGTCTTTCGGATCGAGCCGGACATGGCCGGCATTCCAGGCGGGATCGAGCCCGCCGAAGAGCGTTTGACGCCTCATAATTGCCTCTCCGTTGTTGCGGCCCTTTGTTGTTTTCTTGGCCGCCGGAATGGAGAGCATAAGACCACACCGGCCTTGGGATCGGCTTAAGGAGATGGGTAAAAAACCCGTCAATTCGGACAAGGTTAAGCGTTAACCAGCACGCACCCGGGTCCTTAACGCTCTTGCGCCTTGTGCGCCGCACACCTATTCAATCGGCAAGCATTTCCTAGATTACGAATCTCAAACAGGACCGCAGCTCCCGCATGAGTGATATTCTCGACCTTTCCCCGCTCAAGGCCCGCGCGGCAGCCCTCGTCGAGGCTGCGCTGAAAGCAGGTGCGGACAACGCAGATGCGGTTGCCGTGCGTGGCGTCTCGCTTGGGGCCGAAGTGCGCAATGGCAAGCTTGAGGAAATGGAGCATTCCGAGGGCGGCGATCTCGGTTTGCGCGTCTTCAGCGGAAACAAGTCCGCCATCGTTTCCACCAGTGAAACCGACACCAAGGGTTTTGCCACGCTGGCCGAACGCGCCGTCGCCATGGCCAAGGTTGCGCCGGACGACAAATATGCCGGCATCGCCGATGCGAAGCTGACCGGCGTGGCCGATACCGACCTCGACATGCTGGATGCCGGCAATGTGGATCTTGACGCATTGCGCCAGACGGCCCTGGCAGCCGAAGACGCGTGTCTTTGCGTCAAGGGGGTGACCAAATCGGGCGGCGCGTCCTCAAGCTACAGCCTGACCGGTGTTGTGCTGGTTTCCTCGAACGGCTTCGCGGACGGCTACATGCGCTCGCGCCATGGCGTTTCGGCAAGCGCCATCGCCGGAGACGGTACAGGCATGCAGCGCGATTACGATTTTTCCAGCTCCCTGCATCGCAGCGACCTGAAAGATGCCGAAGCGATCGGCCGCGGCGCCGGTGAACGCGCCGTGGCGCGCCTCAACCCCGCCAAGATGGAAACAGGCAGCGGCACAATCGTTTTCGATCCGCGCGTGTCCGCCGGACTGGTGGGCAATCTCGCGGGCGCAGCCAACGGTTCGGCCATCGCGCGCGGTACCAGCATGCTGAAGAACCGCATGGGAAGCCAGATCTTCGCCAAGGGTATCACCATCGTCGACGATCCGCTGCGGGTGCGCGGGCTTTCCTCGCGGCCTTTCGATGGCGACGGCCTTCCCACCCGCAAGCTGACACTTGTTGAGGACGGCGTCCTCAAGAGCTGGCTGCTCGACCTGGCGACATCGCGCGAACTGAACCTTGAAACGACCGCCAGCGCGGTGCGCGGCATTGGCTCCGCGCCCTCGCCCTCCAGCAGCAACCTTGCCATGCTGCCGGGCACCGAAACGCCCGAAGCGCTCATTTCGGGGGTCAAAAGCGGCATCTATGTTACCGAACTGATCGGCCGCGGCGCCAACACCGTTACCGGCGATTACAGCCGCGGTGCGGCGGGTTTCCGCATCCGCGATGGCAAACTCGCCGAACCGGTGGCCGAGATCACGATTGCCGGCAACCTGATCGACATGTTCGCACGGCTCATTCCGGCAAACGACCTGGAATACCGTTATGGCACCAATGCGCCGACCATCCTGATCGAGGGGATGACGATTGCAGGACGTTAAGGTCAAGACCCACGACGACCTGGAACTCCTGACAAGGGCCGTCCGGGAGGCCGGGGCGATTGCGGCCGATTATTTCCGCAACGGGGCGCGGCATTGGACGAAAGACGGCGACGCGCCGGTCAGCGAAGCCGACATGGCCGTCGATAAATTCCTTTCGGAGGTTCTGCCCGCCGCCAGACCGGATTACGGCTGGCTATCGGAGGAATCGGAGAACGATGCCTCGCGGCTCTCGTGTCAGCGTGTGTTTATCGTCGATCCGATCGATGGCACGCGCGGATTCATCAAGGGATCGGACGAATGGACGATCTGCATCGCAGTGGCGGAAGCCGGGAAGCCTGTTGCCGGTGTCGTCCACAATCCCCTGAAAGATGAAACCTTCGCCGCAACCTTGGGCGGTGGCGCCTGGTGCAACGGCATGAAGCTGCAGGTAAGTTCCGCAAAACGCATTCAGGGCGCGCGGATCGCCGCTGCGAAGCGCGCGATCGAGCCACTCGGGCGGCTCGCCAACACGATGAGCCGTGCTTATATCCCCTCGCTCGCCTACCGTTTTGCGCTTGTCGCACGCGGCGATTACGACGCCAGCATGTCCGCGGGCTCGGCGCACGAATGGGATGTCGCCGCGGCCGGGCTGATCGTTGAGGAGGCGGGCGGCGTCGTGACCCATCCAGACGGCAGGCCGCCTGTCTACAACAAGGCAAAACCGCTGATCGCACCGCTCATCGCCGCTGGCCCTCCGCTGCACGCGGCATTGCGCGAAACCGTTGCGTCGGCTAGCAAGCAAAACTGACAAGAGGAGACGTTATTGCCATGACCACCGACACCGGAGAAGCGGGCAAACAGCTGCTCCACATCGTCCTCGGCGGCGAACTCGAAGACATCAAGGGCACAGAATTCCGGGACCTCAGCAAGGTGGATGTCGTCGGACTGTTCCCGAACTACAAAAGCGCTTATGACGCATGGAAATCGGCGGCACAGGGCAGTGTCGACAATGCTCATATGCGTTATTTCATCGTCCACGTGCATCGTCTGCTCGATCCGGAAACCGACACAACCCGCACAACCGGATAAGCCTTCGGCAACAGGCGTTTTTCATGCGTTTTCAACGCCGCGTGCAAGCTATGCGTGACGCGGGCGTTTCAAGTCTCTACAACGGCTTCCCATGAGCAAGAAAACGACCTTGCGCGGCAGGGTCTTCCACGATCAAAACGAAGCAACGCGCGCGGACGATACACTGTCCGTCGCGCCGCTGCCTGTGCGTGTGGTCGTGAAGCGCATGGTGCGCGAACATCTCCTGCCGATGAAGAGCTACCTGCTGATGTCGTTCGCCGCCATGGCGGCCGTGGCGGCGACGACAGGCGCATTGCCGTTCCTGATGCAGCGCATTTCGGACGAGATCGTCGTCGCGAAGAACATGAACAGCCTCTACTATATGCCGCTGCTGGTGATCTTCATCACCTCCCTCAAGGCGGCTGCGGAATATGTGTCGAGCGTCAGCGAAAACTACATCGGCCAGCGCATCACGGCGGAACTGCGCGAGCGCATGTTCAAAGCGCTGATGTATGCCGACCTGTCATGGATTCAACGCACCCATACCGGCCGTTTCACATCAAGTTTTCTGGGCGACATCGGCGCCATCCAGAGCGCCGCCGGCATCACCATCGTCGGGCTCGGCAAGAATATCCTGAAATGCATCTTCCTGATCGGCGGCATGTTCTACATGGACTGGATTCTGACGATCGCCGCGGCCGCCGGCCTGCCGTTCGCATTCCATCAGCTTGGCCGGCAGCGCAAGAAAATGGTCCGTTCATCAACACGTGTTTTCCAGGAGAGCGGCGACCTGACCTCGTTCGTATCGCAGGCGCTTAGCGGCATCCGTGTCGTGAAGGCCTACGGACGCGAGGAAGAGGAAACAAAGCGCGTCGCCAGCGCCATCGGCCGTACGGTGGATTTCTCCATGCAGGCCAACCGGGTCAAGGCCGCGTCGGGACCGATCACTGAGGCGCTCTCGGGCCTGGGTATTGCGGCGGCGATCTTCTACGGCGGATACCGCGGCATCACCGGAAGCATGACTCCGGGCGAGTTCATGGGTTTCATCACTGCGACCATGCTGCTTTACCAACCTCTCAAGGCGCTGGCGCAGCTGCAGACAACCCTTCAGGTCGGCGTCGCCGCGGCCTCTCGCGTGTTCGCGGTCATCGACAACATTCCCGAGATCCAGAACGCGCCCGGCGCCAAGCCGTTGCAGGTCACGGATGGCGCCATCCGGTTCGACAACGTGTCATTCGGCTATACGCCCGAAACGCTCGTGCTGAAGGATTTCAGCCTCGACATCCCGCGCAAGCAGAAGGTGGCGTTGGTTGGCCCCTCCGGCGCGGGCAAGAGCACGGTCCTCAACCTGATCCTGCGATTCTACGAACCGATGAGCGGCAGTATTTCCATCGACGGGCAGAAACTGAGCGAGACGACGGTCGCCAGTGCCCGCGCGGCGTCGGCGCTGGTCACGCAGGATCCGTTCCTGTTCGACGACACAATCGCCACGAATATCTCCTACGGCTCCGAGCATGCGAGCCGGGAGGAGATCGAGGCCGCGGCACGCACAGCCGTTGCGCATGATTTCATCATGGCAATGCCGCAAGGCTACGACACCGTGGTCGGAGAGGCCGGCAACCGACTGTCCGGCGGCCAGAAGCAGCGCATCTCATTTGCCCGCGCGATCCTGCGCGACGCGCCGATACTGTTGCTGGACGAACCCACAAGCGCACTCGACAGCAAGGCCGAAGCGCTGCTGCAGGAAGCCCTCGACCGCATGGTCGACGACCGCACCGTGATCATGATCGCGCACCGGCTTTCGACCGTGAAGAAAGCCGACATCATCTACGTCATGGATTCAGGCCGCATCGTCGAGAGCGGCAAGCATGAGGACCTTCTGGAGAAAAACGGGGCTTATGCCCGGCTATATGAAACCCAGTTCGGCGCATCCGAAAAACCCGCCCGCAAGCGCACCAAGCGCACTGCCAGGTTGTAATGGGTAAGCGGAAAATGCTGAAGAAGCTCAGCCGGCACCCGGTGTTCCAGCAGTTCGTGGGCAGCTCAATCGCGGCCTACCTGCGCTTGGTACATTTAACCAGCCGCTATACGATTGATCCGCCGGACCTCTACGAAGACTTTTTCCGAGACAAGCCCTTCATCTTCACCATGTGGCACGGCGAGCATTACATATCGCCGTTCGTGAAGATGATGTGGAAAAGAAAAAAGCAGAACGCGCACGAATACAAACCTGACGCGATCGTGGTTGAAGCACTGATCTCGCGGCATCGCGACGGCGAAATCAACGCGATCGCGGCGTCGAAGCTGGGCATTGGGTCCATCCGGGGCTCAGGAGCCCACGACCAGGGTTTCCGGCGCAAGGGCGGCGTTCCCGCCTTCCGCGAAATGCTGGCGCGGCTGGAAGCCGGCTCGATTGTGGCGCTGACAGCGGATGTGCCGAAGGTGAGCCGGGTTGCCGGACAGGGTATCGTGCGCCTCGCCGCCCATTCGGGGCGGGCGATTTATCCGGTCGCCATTGTGACGAGCAGGCGGCGGCACATGAACAACTGGGACAGATCCGTCATCAATCTGCCGTTTAGCCGGATTGTCATTGCAGGCCGGCCGGCCATTTGGGTTGACCGGGACAGCGATGAAGAAACGCTCGAAGAGAAGCGCCTGCTTGTGCAGTCGGAACTCAACGCCGTGACCGAACGCGCATACGCGCTCGCGGATGGGAAGCAATGAAGAAGTCGGGCTCGGGAAAACTGCTGGCGCTGTACCGCCTGGCAACACGGGCAGCGACCCCGCTTGCCGGAACGATCGTTGCCTGGCGCATACGCCGTGGCAAGGAGGAGCCGAGCCGTCAGAACGAGCGTTTTGGCATTCCCAGCATTGCCCGGCCCAAAGGACCGCTGGTGTGGGCGCATGCGGCAAGCGTAGGCGAATCCGTCTCCATCCTGCCGCTTATCCGCAAGCTTCACGACAGCTTTCCGCACCTCAACATCCTTGTGACAACGACGACAGTGACATCGGCGCGGATCGTTCAGCGCAGCCTGCCGGAGCGGGCGATGCACCAATACGTCCCCATCGACATGCCGGTCTTCGTCAATCGTTTTCTCGGCCACTGGCGGCCAGAGCTGATCTTCTTCGCCGAATCCGAGCTGTGGCCCAACATGCTGACAACGGCGGCGCGCGCCGGCGCGCACATGGCTCTGGTAAATGCGCGCATGTCGCAGCGTTCCTATTCGCGCTGGCAGTATTTCCCGAAAACGATTGCCAGCCTGCTCTCCTGCTTCCGGGTCTGCCTTGCCCAGTCCGCCGGCGACGCGGACCGGCTGCGCGAACTCGGCGCGCCGAACGTGGTTCACACCGGCAACATCAAGTTCGATGTTCCCGCCCCCCCGGCCGACGCATCTGAGCTCGCCCTGTTCCGCGCCGCGTTCGCCGCGCGTCCGCGCTGGGCGGCGATCAGCACCCATCCCGGCGAAGAGGACATTATCGAGGAAGCTCACAGCGAACTTGCAAGAACAAGAAACCGCCTTGTCACGATCATTGCCCCGCGCCATCCCGAACGCGGCTCCGAGATCGCCAACATGTTGAGCGCACGCGGGCACACGGTGCAACTGCGCTCGCAGGAAAAGCAGCCGCAGCGCGACACGGCTTTCTATATCTTCGACACGATCGGTGAACTGGGTCTCGTCTTCCGCACCGTCCAGGCCTGCTTCATGGGCGGCTCCATGGTGCGCCATGGCGGGCAGAACCCGATCGAACCGACAAAGCTCGGCTGCGCCGTTGTTCACGGCCCCCATGTCGGCAATTTCAACGAAGTCTATGGCGCGCTCGACATGGGCGGCGGCGCGGAAGCGGTGCGTGGCGCCATCCAGCTTGCGCATGCCATGGGCACATTGATCGACAACCGGCAGAAAGCACAGCTTCGCGCGAATGCGGCACAAGCGGCGCTGGCGCCTTATTCCGGCGCATTGGACGCAACCCTGAAAGCGCTGGAACCCCTGCTGTCAGCCGCTCTCATGCCGAAGCGGCAGAAACCGCCAACGGCCTGACCATATGAAAGCACCGGCATTCTGGAACGACCCAAAGCCGGGAATTCTGGCGCGGCTGCTGAAGCCGGCGGGGCTTGTCTATTCCCTGATCGCTGAGATGCGCATCAAGGCCGTCACACCGGCCCGGCCCTTGATACCTGTCATCTGCGTCGGTAATCCGACCCTTGGCGGCGCCGGCAAGACACCGGTTGCGATTGCCATTGGCAAACGGCTGCGAGAGCGTGGCCTGAGGCCAGGCTTTCTGTCGCGCGGCTATGGCGCCAACATCACCACACCGGTGATCGTCGAGCGGAAGGGAAGCGCGGAACTCTACGGAGACGAGCCGCTGCTGCTGGCCAGGGCAGGCACGACGGTGTGTTCGCCGAACCGGCCATGGGGCGCGGAGCGCCTTGAAAAGGAGGGTGTCGGCATCATCGTCATGGACGACGGATTCCAGAACCCCTCACTGTCAAAGGATCTGTCACTGCTTGTGGTCGATGCCGGTTCCGGCCTTGGCAACGGCCTGGTTTTTCCGGCCGGCCCGTTGCGTATGCGTCTGGCACCGCAGCTTATGCGGGCCGATGCCATCGTCATCGCCGGCGCCGGGAAAGCCGGCGCAGGCATTTCACGCATGGCCGAACGGCGGGGCATTCCGGTCCTCCATGCCGTATTGCTTCCCGATCCCGCAAGGACCGAAAAACTGCGCGGCCGCAAACTCGTCGCTTATGCCGGGATCGGAAGGCCGGAGAAATTCTTCGCCACCCTGCGCGATGAAAAACTCGACATTGCCGAGACAGTCAGCTTCGCCGACCACCATCCCTATACGCCGGAAGACGCCGCGCGCCTTCTCGATCTCGCCAAGTCTCATGGCGCGACGCTGGTGACCACGCAGAAGGATGCCGTGCGGCTGGCGGGACAGAGCGATGAGACGCTGGTGCTGCTTGCACGCAAGAGCCGTGTGCTGCCCGTGGAAGCCGTGTTCGACCGGGTCAGCACGCACAAGCTCAACCTGCTGCTCGATACGCTGCCAAATACGGTCCGGAAAAAAGTTCCCGGCAAACGGCCAGGCAAAGCGCCTGCCGCAAAACCCGCGGCGAAGCCCAAGAAGTCCTGACTTATTTCTTGGCGCGTTCGGCCTTTTCGCGCTCCCCGGCAGCCCTTGCGTCCACATAGGCTTCCTGGCGCGCGGCGTTCCAGTATTTCAACTCGTCGAGCGGAATAGCCATGCCGGTCACGGCGCAGCGGACGTAGGCCCCCGACTTCACGACGTGATAGTCGCTATCGGTATAGCGCACCTGCGCCTCGGTGCCCGGTTCGGGACGTTCCATGCGGTTCATCGTGAACTCTCGTGTTCTCGTATACAGGCAAGATAGTCATGCCTGCCGACGGGCGCCAGTCCCATGCGGCAATCAATCGAACAGGCTGCCCTGCCCGCCCCCTTTCGGGCCCGCCTTTTTCGGCGCGGGTCTGGGCGGTGGCGGTGGCGCGGAGCCAGCCGATACGTCCGCCGTGATGCTGCCATCGGCGAATTCCACAGAGACCCGCTTCGCGCCCAATGCGGCATCGCTTGTGCGGACCAGCTCGCCGGACAGATCGCGCACCAGCGCAAAGCCGCGTTCCAGTGTCGCGCGGTGGCTCAGGGTGCGCAGCAGACCGCTGGCGCGGTCGAGCCTTGTACGGCGGCGCTCGGCGTCCTGCGCGCCAATCCGGAGCAGCCTCTGCTCGACACTCGATAACCGGTCCCGGCCCCGGGCGACCGCGTTGCGCACGCTGTAGGGCGACAGCCGCGCGGCAGCCACCCTTTGCGCCCGCTCGCGCAGCAGGCGGCGCATGCTGGCGCCGATCTGCAGAGATGCCGTATCGAGCCGCTGGCGGGGAATGGCAAGCAAATCCTCCAGCCGGGGCAGGCCGCGCCGCGCGCTCAGAACAGCGGCGCGATACTGCTCGACAAGGCGCAGCAGGCTTCGGCGCTGGCGCGCGCCCAGTTCCTCGACGGTCGCAACCAGTTCGGCGCGAACGGGAAGCGCGATTTCGGCCGCGGCCGTCGGCGTTGGCGCGCGCCGGTCGGACGCGAAATCGATCAGCGTCGTATCGGTCTCGTGGCCAACGGCGGAGATCAGCGGGATTGCGCTGCCGGCGGCGGCGCGAACGACAATCTCCTCGTTGAACGCCCACAAGTCCTCAAGGCTGCCGCCGCCACGCGCAACGATCAGCACGTCGGGCCGGAAGCGGGCGCCGGATGCGTCCGTCTCGGGAAGCGCGTTGAGACCGGCGATGCCGCGCGCGACCTCTTCCGCCGCGCCGTCGCCCTGCACCCGCGCCGGCCAAACCAGAACGCGGACAGGGAAGCGGTCGGCCATGCGGTGCAGGATGTCGCGGATGACCGCGCCGGTCGGCGAGGTCACGACGCCGATGACGCGCGGCAGATAGGGCAGCGGACGCTTGCGTTCGGCATCGAACAGACCCTCGGCGGCGAGTTTCTTGCGGCGTTCCTCAAGCTGGGCCAGCAATGCTCCGACGCCGGCGGGCTCAAGGCTGTCGATAACGATCTGATAGCCCGACCGCGCCGGATAGGTAGTCACCTTTCCGGTGGCGATGACCTCCATCCCCTCTTCCATCCACTGGCGCACGCGGCCGAAATTGCCGCGCCAGACGATGGCGTCGATCTTGGCGCTTTCGTCCTTCAGAGCGAAATAACAGTGACCGGATGCGTGCGGCCCGCGATAGCCGGAAATCTCGCCGCGCAGACGCACCTGCCCGAACGTGTCCTCCATGGTGCGCTTGATCGCCTGGGAGATTTCGGAAACCGAATATTCCGGCAGGTTGCTGAGCGGCTCGGCCAAATCGCTTTCCCTGTTTTAGCTGTCAAAACCGGCACCATCTTCGGGTGGCGAATCCCTCGCATGATGCTACATGAAACGTGCAATGAGCATGCAAGATAACGGGAGCACCAGCGAATGCCAGCCATCGACGTCCTATTGATCGGCGGCGGCGGCCGCGAGCATGCCCTGGCCTGGGCCATTGCGAAAAGCCCCATGCTGGGCAAGCTCTGGTGCGCGCCGGGCAATGCGGGCATTGCGGACGTCGCCGAATGCGTCGGCATCGACATCACCGATCACGCGGCCATCATCGCTTTCTGCAAGGAGAAGGAGATCGGCTTCGTCGTGGTCGGGCCGGAAGCGCCGCTGGTTGCAGGCCTTGCGGACGATCTCAGGGCCTCCGGCATTCCGGTCTTCGGTCCGTCGAAGGCCGCAGCGCAGCTTGAGGGCTCCAAGGCCTTCACCAAGGATATCTGCGAGCGTTTCGCGATACCGACAGCGGCATGGGCGAAGTTCTCCGACATTGCCTCCGCCCTGGATTATGTGCGCGAGCGAGGCGCGCCGATCGTCATCAAGGCCGACGGCCTTGCCGCCGGCAAGGGTGTGACCGTCGCCGAAACCGTCGAGGACGCGCTGACCGCCGTCAACATCATCATGGCCGATGGCGGTGAGGCCGTCATCGAGGAATGCATGGTCGGAGAGGAAGCCAGCTTCTTCGTGTTCAGCGACGGCACCAACATTCTGCCGCTTGCCACCGCACAGGACCACAAGCGCGTCCATGACGGGGACAAGGGCCCCAACACCGGCGGCATGGGCGCCTACTCGCCCGCGCCTGTCATGACGCAGGCGCTCGTCGACGAGACGATGAAAACCATCATCGAGCCGACCGTACGCGGCATGGCCGATCTCGGCATGCCGTTTACCGGCGTGCTGTTCGCGGGGCTCATGCTGACCAAGGACGGGCCCAAGCTGATCGAATACAACATCCGCTTCGGCGACCCTGAATGCCAGGTGCTGATGGCCCGCCTTCAGAGCGACCTGCTGGCGCTGCTGATGGCCACCAGCGACGGCACGCTCGATCAGGTGCGCGCGCAGTGGCGCAGCGAGACCGCGCTGACGGTGGTGATGGCCGCGAACGGCTATCCGGGCGCATATGACAAGGGCTCGATCATATCCGGTGCCGAGGCCATCGGCGGCGAGGATACGATCGTTTTTCACGCCGGCACCGCGCGCAAGGACGGCAAGCTGATTGCCACAGGCGGCCGCGTGCTTTGCGTCACGGGGCTCGGCAAGAACGTGACCGAGGCGGCCAATAAGGCGTATGATGCCGTGAACAAGATCGACTGGCCGGGCGGCTTCAACCGCACCGATATCGGCTGGCGCGAAATCGCGCGGGAGAAGAAGAACGGATGAGCGGAGAGAATCGCGATCTGGCCGACCTGTTTCCCGGTTTCGGTTCGCAGTTCATCGAGACCGGCGAATCCCGTATTTTCTGCCGCACGGGCGGCGACGGACCGCCGCTCGTACTCCTGCATGGTTATCCGCAGACCCACGTCATGTGGCACAAGGTGGCTCCGGCCCTTGCCGAGCGCTTCAGCCTCGTCATTCCCGACCTGCGCGGCTACGGCTGGAGTTCCCTGCCGGAAGAAGCCGAGGACCACGAGACAATGTCGAAACGCGCCATGGCGCGCGATGTTGTCGCAGTGATGGAAAAACTCGGCCATGCGCGGTTTGCCGTGGCCGGACACGATCGCGGTGGGCGCGTTGCCTACCGCATGGCGCTGGATCATCCCGGGCGGCTCTCGAAACTCGCCGTGCTCGACATCGTACCGACCTATGCGCAGTGGCAGCACATGGATTTCAAGCTCGCCATGAAGGTCTATCACTGGCCATTCCTGGCGCAACCTTATCCGCTGCCCGAGACGCTGATCGTCCCGTCGGCCATTCCCTATCTCGACATGACCATCGCGAGCTGGACCAAGGCGAAGTCGCTCGAAGCCTTCGACGAACGCGCGCTTGCCCACTACCGCACCTCGTTCAATGCGCCGGAACGGGTGCATGCCTGCTGCGAGGATTACCGCGCCGGGGCGACCTACGATTACGCCGCCGACAGCGCCGACCTTGAGGCCGGCAACAAGATTGCCTGCCCGCTGCTCGCCGTCTGGGGCGATGCCGGCATTCCCGCCGATGGACCTCAAGACATTGAACAAGCGCCGCTTGCCGTCTGGAAAAAATGGGCGAAAGACGTCATCGGCGGCCCTGCCGACAGCGGCCATTTCGTTGCCGAGGAAAACGCGGAAGCGACGCTTGAACACCTGACGGGATTCTTCGGCTGATGGCGGGGACAGGCAAAGGCATCGACCGGCAGGCCGCCTTCAGCGGCACGAAGCCTGTCGCGCCCGGCCTTGAAATCGATAGCGCCGCACTGGAAGCCTATCTGATCGGCCATATCGAAGGCTTTGCCGGCCCCGTCATCCTGTCGCAGTTCAAGGGCGGGCAGTCCAACCCGACTTATGTCGTCGAAACGCCGGGTCACGTTTACGTCCTGCGCCGCAAGCCGCCGGGCAACCTTCTGCCCTCCGCCCATGCGGTCGACCGCGAATACCGGGTCATGGCCGCGCTAGACAAGCAGGGCTTCCCTGTCCCGCATCCTTACCTGCTGTGCGAGGACGACAGCGTCATCGGTACCGCGTTCTACGTCATGGACAAGGTGGACGGGCGCATCGTCTGGGAACCGCACTGCCCCGGCATGGACACCTTGGAGCGCACAGCCGTCTATGACGCGATGAACGCAACGATCGCGCAGCTTCATAGTTTCGATCCCGAAACGATTAATCTCGGCGACTACGGCAAGCCCGACAATTATCTTGTCAGGCAGGTTTCCCGCTGGTCGAAGAACTACGCCGCCTCCAAGACCGAGGACGTTCCGGAAATGGACCGGCTTATGGCGTGGCTGCCGGACAACCTTCCGGCAAGCGGCCCGGCGCGGCTGGTGCATGGCGATTTCCGCCTCGACAACCTGATCCTTTCGCCCGATGCGCCGAAAGTCATGGCGGTGCTCGACTGGGAGCTTTCAACGCTCGGCGATCCGCTGGCCGATTTCACCTATCACCTGATGCAATGGGTGATGCCGCCGACAGACGACGGCAGCGGCACCGGCAGCCTCGTCGGGCATGACCTGGCGGCGCTCGGCATCCCGTCGCTTGAAGACTATGTCGCGGCTTACTGCAAACGGACGGGGCGCGACGGCTTGCCTGACCTCAACCGCTACTTCGCCTATAACTTCTTCCGTCTCGCCGCGATCCTGCAGGGCATTGTCGGGCGCGTGCGCGACGGCACGGCGGCCAACGCCAACGCTGCCGCCATGGCGCGGCAGGTCACACCGCTGGCAAAGGCTGGATGGAACTGGGCGCAAAAGGCGCGGGCATAATGAAGAACAACGTTGCACTGGCGCTGTCGGGCGGCGCGGCGCGCGGCTTTGCGCACATCCCCGTCTGCGAGGCCTTCGACAATTGCGGGGTCAAGCCGGTGCGTATCGCAGGTACCTCCATGGGCGCGGTGATCGGCGCGCTCTATGCCAGCGGCATGAGTGGCAAGGACATCCGCGAACAGACCATCGCCATGTTCGCCAAGCGCACCGAGGTCATGTCGCGGCTTATGCAGGCGCAGCGTGGCGGCGGGCTGATTGCGCTCAGCTTCACCAAGTCCGGAACACTCGATCCGAAAGTGCTGCTGGAGGCGTTCCTGCCCGACGACCTGCCGCCGCGCATCGAGGATCTGGCCATCCCCTTCACCGCCGTCGCGGTCGATTTCCTGAGCGGCGAGGAGGTGCATTTCTCCTCCGGCCCGCTGATCACGGCGCTGGCCGCCAGCATCGCGGTGCCCGCCATCATCAAGCCGGTGGAACTGGATGGCAGAATCCTGATCGATGGCGGTGCGGCCAACCCAATGCCGCATGATGTTGCCGGCGCCCATGGCGATCCGGTGATCGCAAGCGACGTGATCGGGTTGCGCTCGCCGAAGTCCGGCGGCCTGCCGACACCGGCTGAAAGCGTCTATGGCGCGGCTGTCATATTGATGCAATCGGTGATGAAGGCGAAGGCGGCGCTGCTTCCGCCTGCCCTGCTGGTTGCCCCGGGCATCGACGGGTTTACGCTGTTCGACTTCTTCAAGGCCGGCGACGTGATCGCGGCGGGCAATGATGCGGGCCGCCAAGTCGAGGCTTTCCTGCGCAAAGGCTAGCGGTTCTTTTTCTGGCGCATGCTCTAGCGCCGCGCCGCGAAGAACCCCTTCAGCAGCCGTGCCGCATCGGCCTCGGCGATCCCGGAATAAACCTCCGGCGCGTGGTGGCAGGTCGGCTGGCTGAAGAACCGGGGGCCATGCTCCACCGCACCCATCTTCGGGTCAGAAGCCGCGAAATAGAGCCTGCGGATGCGGGCAAAGGAGATCGCGGCGGCGCACATGGCGCAAGGCTCCAGCGTCACATAGAGATCGCAGGCCGGCAGCCTTTCGGAGCCAAGCGAGGCAGATGCGGCGCGGATCGCCAGAAGTTCGGCATGACCGGTCGGATCGCGGTCGCGCAGGGTGCGGTTATGGGCGCGCGCGATCACTTTGGTCTCATGAACGATGACGCAGCCGACCGGAACTTCGCCGGCCTCGGCAGCCAGTCTTGCCTCGATCAGCGCATGTTCCATGTAGCCGGATTGCATCGGTTTCCTTAAACGCCTGATTGCGGCAGCCGCAAAGCCTGCTATCAACACGCATCATGAGCAAGGATCAATCCCGCAAAGACCAGAAACCTGCGCGCGGCGAACGTATCGCCAAGCGGATCGCTGATGCCGGCATCGCCTCGCGCCGCGACGCGGAGGCGATGATCCTAGCCGGCCGCGTCACGCTCAACGGCGAGGTGCAGCGTTCGCCCGCGGTGAACGTCACACACCGGGACTCCATCGTCGTCGACGGCAAGCCGCTGCCGAAGCCCGATCGCACGCGGCTGTGGCTGTATCACAAGCCCGCCGGGCTGGTGACCACGGCGCGCGACCCGGAAAAGCGCCCCACGGTGTTCGAGGCGCTGCCCAAGGACATGCCGCGCGTGATCTCGGTCGGGCGGCTGGACATCAATACCGAAGGCCTGCTGCTGCTGACCAATGACGGCGGACTGGCGCGGGCGCTGGAACTTCCATCAACCGGCTGGCTCAGGCGCTACCGGGTGCGCGCTTTCGGCACGATCGAGCAGAAGCGGCTCGATGACCTTGCGCAGGGCATCACGATCGAGGGCGAACGTTTCGGCCCGATCGACGCGGAGCTTGAGCGCGTCCAGGGCGGCAATACCTGGCTGACGCTCACCTTCGCGGAGGGGAGAAACCGCGAGGTGAAGCGCGTGCTCGGCGCACTGGGCCTCAAGGTCAACCGGCTGATCCGCACCGACTACGGCCCCTTCACGCTGGGCGATCTGGAACGCGGTACGGCGGAGGAAGTCAGCCGTGCAGACATCATGACCGCGACCACGGTGCTGCGCTCCGGCAAGGGTCCCGTGCGCCTGCGCGGCGGTACGCGGACGGATGAGGCAAAGCCCGAAGGCTGGGCCAAACCGAAGCCGAAGCCGAATGCACGCCCCGGCGGCAAGCGCCCGGCCAAGGCACAGCCTGCCAAACCAGCGGGACGCGCCGGCAAGCCGGCGGAAAAGCGCAATGAGCGGCCGGATAACAAGCGCGGAGGCCACGGTGCGGGTCGTCGGCGGTAAGTACAAGGGCAAGGCCCTTAACCCTCCGTCCTCGAACGCCATCCGCCCGACCTCGGACCGGCTGCGCGAAGCGGTGTTCAATATCCTCGAACATTCCTACGGCGATCCGGTCACAGGCGCGCGGGTGCTGGATCTCTTCGCCGGCACCGGGGCGCTCGGCATCGAGGCGCTGTCACGCGGCGCGCGCTCCGCGCTCTTCGTCGATGAAGGTCTGGAGGCGCGCGGACTGATCCGCCGCAACCTCGAAAGCCTCGGCATCATGGGCCTTGCGCGCATCTCCAAGCGCGATGTTGCGCATCTCGGCCCCGCCAACGCACAAGGCGGCTTCACCCTCGCCTTCGCCGACCCGCCCTACAACAAGGGCCTCGGCGGCAAGGCGCTTTCCGCCTTGCTTCACGGCAAGTGGCTCAGCGGCAACGCGCTGATCGTGCTGGAAGAAGCCAAGGGAGCCGAGATCGCCGTGCCGGAGGGCTTCGAGTTGCTGGAAGCCCGCACCTATGGCGATACACAGGTCACGTTCCTGCGCTTGTCGCCTTAGCTGCCATGCGGAAACCGGGTGGCACAATTTCCGTGACCGTATAATATCAACCGTACCGCACGGTACGGTTGATAGGGAGGTACGAACATGATCACGGAAGCGCGCTTGCGCGAACTCTACGGCGACCCGACACCGCGTGCGGCAGCCAAGGTGATCCGCACGCTGGACAAGCATTGCCGCGACTTCATCGCCAACGCGCCTTTCGCCGTGATCGCGACATCGGACGGAACGAACCTCGATGCTTCGCCGAAGGGCGACCCGGCCGGCTTCGTCATCGTCGAGGACGATACGCACCTGCTGATCCCCGACCGGCCCGGCAACAACCGCATCGACGGCATGCTCAATATCCTGCGCAACCCGAAGGTCGCGCTGCTGTTCCTGATCCCCACCGTCAACGAAACGCTGCGGATCAACGGGCATGCGACGATCCACGACGACCCGCCGCTTTGCGAAAAAGGCGCGCTCAACGGGCGCGCGCCGAAAACGGTGCTGCGCATCGAGGTCGAGGAAATTTTCGTTCATTGCGGCAAGGCGCCGTTGCGCGCCGGCTTGTGGAAGCCGGAAAGCTGGCCGCAGGCACGGCCCGTAGCGACGCTCAACGAGATCGTCCGCGATCACACGGAGATGGATGTCGGAGCGACCGATCAGGCCGCCGTGGACGAAATGTACGCCAAGACGCTGTATTGAAGAACGTCACCGCCGCCCGAACAGCTTCTCCAGGTCGGCGAGACTGAGGCGCACGAAGGTCGGGCGGCCGTGGTTGCACTGGCTGGCGTTGGGCGTCGCCTCGATCTCGCGCAGAAGCGCGTTCATCTCTTCAGGCCTGAGGCGTCGTCCGGCGCGCACCGAACCGTAACAGGCCATTGTCGCCGCGACATGGTTCAACCGCTCTTCCAGCCGGCTGGAAGCATCCATTTCCGCCAAATCATCGGCAATGTCGCGGATCAGGCCCGCAACGTTTCCTTTCGTCAGCATGGCGGGCACTTCGCGCACGCAGACAGAACCGGGGCCGAAGTCTTCCACAACGAGGCCGAGCTGCTCCAGTTCCCCGGCACGGGCCAGCAGGCGTTCCGCGTCGGACGGGTCGAGATCAACCACTTCGGGCACCAGCAGCGCCTGCCGGGCGACGCCGTCGCGGGCGAGGCTCTCCTTCATGCGTTCGTAGACGAGGCGTTCATGGGCGGCGTGCTGGTCGACGATGACGACGCCGTCTTCGGTCTGCGCGACGATATAGGTTTCGTGCAGTTGCGCGCGCGCCGCCCCCAGCGGCAAAGACATGTCTTCCGTGCTGGCAGGCGCCGCGTCGGCGCGGGCATCCGCCGATGGCGCGAAGAGGCCTGCCAGGCTCGCGCGGCGTTCAGGCGACAGGGCCGGTTCGGCGCGATAGGCATGCGAAGGTTCGGCCATGCCCGTATGGAACGCGGGCTGGGCGGCGTAAGTCGCTTGCCCGGCGGCTTGCGCCATAACGGCGATACGTTCGCCAAGTTCCTCGGATGCTGTCTGCGGCGCAGCACCGGCAAAGGCGCGGCGCAGGGCGGAGACAACGAGGCCGCGCACGAGGCCGGGATCGCGGAAGCGCACCTCCGCCTTTGCGGGATGCACGTTCACGTCCACTTCGCGCGGGCTGAGCGACACGAACAAGCAGACGAAGGGAAAGCGGTCGCGCGCCATCACGTCCTGATAGCCGGCGCGTATCGCCGAGATCAGCTGCCGGTCGCGCACGGGCCTGCCGTTGACGAACAGGAACTGCCAGCGCGCCGAGCCGCGATGGAAGGTCGGCAAGCCGGCAAGACCCGTCAGCCGGACGCCTTCGCGCTCGGCATCGATCCCGATGGAATTATCCGCGTAGTCCGCGCCAAGCACGCTACCGACGCGGGCAGACAGATCGGGCTCCTTCTGCGGCGGAGCATCGATCAGCGTGCGCCCGTCGGACGACAGCACGAAGCCTGTTTCGGGATGGGCCAGCGCCAGCCGCCGCACCACGTCGGCAACCGCCTGAGTCTCGGCGGTGGTGCTCTTCAGGAATTTGAGGCGGGCGGGAACCGAGGCGAACAGATCGCGCACCTCGACCACGGTGCCGCGCGTCAGCGCCGCCGGTTTCGGGCCGGCCTTGCGACCATTGTCAATGTCGATGACATGAGCGTCGGCGCCCTCGGTGCGTGACGTGACGCTCATGCGCGAGACCGAGCCGATGGAAGGCAGCGCCTCGCCGCGGAACCCCAGCGTCGCGATATCGAGCAGATCGTCGCCGCCGAGCTTTGAGGTGGCGTGACGCTCCACGGCGAGTTCGAGATCCTCCGTGCCCATGCCCGCGCCGTCATCGATGATGCGGATGAGGCTCTTGCCGCCATCGCCAATGGCGATGTCGATGCGCTTTGCGCCGGCGTCGATTGAATTCTCGACCAGTTCCTTCACAGCGCTCGCCGGTCGTTCGACCACCTCGCCGGCGGCGATGCGGTCGACAAGCGTATCGGGCAGACGCCGGACGGCCATGCTATTTGCCCTTCTTGGCGCCGGACTTGGCAAGATATTCCTTGGCCAGCACCTTGCCGTCCTCAACGGCTGGCTGGTCGAACGCATCGACGCGCAGCAGGTGCGCGGCGATGATGGTTTCCAGCATGAAATGCATCATCAGCGCGCCGATTGCCTCGGCATCCACCTTGTCGAGCGTGATGCGGCGCACCAGCCGGCAGGCCTTTTCCAGCGTGTCGGCGGTGGCGCGCTGCTGCGACCAGACGAAATCGCCGACCGTGCGCCCACCCATGGCATCGAAGCCAATGGCCTTGGCCGCCTCGGCGGAGACCTCCGGCCCGGTGCCAGCGCATTTGACCATCAGGAATGTGACGAGCTTGTCGTTGGGGCCGTCGAGATAAAGCTGCAATTGCGAATGCTGGTCGACAGGGCCGACGGCGGCGACCGGCGTCATGCCCCTGCCCTTCTTGCCAAGGCTTTCCGCCCACAGTTGCACCCACCAGCGGGTGAAGCGTTCCAGTCTGTCGGCATAGGCCATCAGCACGTTGACCGGCGCGCGGCTGGTTCGCGCCAGCGCGACGCCGACGCTTGCCCCGACCGCTGCCGGGCATGCGGCGGCAGTCGCGCCTTCCAATACAGGCTTGAGAACGGCGGCGGCGCCGGCGCGGACCCTTTGCGGATCGAGCCCCATGATGGCCGCCGGGATCAGACCGACATTCGATAACGCCGCATAGCGTCCGCCAAGACCCGGCACATGCTCGTCGATTGTCGCGCCCACTGCCGAAAGACGCTCGCGCAAGGTGTTGCGTCCGCCGTCCTTGGCGGGTTCGGTGAGGCCGCGCACATGGGCGGCAGGATCAAGCCCCGCCTTGTTCAAGGTTTCCAGCACCACGGCGCACTGAATTAGCGTTTCGCCGGTGCCGCCGGACTTGGAGACGACGAGGAATTTCGTCTTCTCAAGCGGCAGAGTTTCCAGTGAAGCCGACAGACTCAGGGGATCGAGATTGTCGAGAAAATGCAGTTCGGGTCCGGATGCGGGCACGCCAGGGATATGCCAGCCCGCCACCTGCGCAAGGCTCTGTCCACCAAGGCTTGATCCGCCCGTGCCGAGCACAACGACATGATCGGCATTGTCGGCAAGCCACGCCGCGCTTTTGGCAATGCCTGAGAAATCATCGGTCTTGCCGGCTATTGCGAGCAGCGGCAGCGTCTCGTCCCTTGCCGCTTCGCGCAACCACTCCAGCGCGCCTTCGGCCTGCGTCAGGGTGCGGTTGAACGCCTCCTGAGACAGGCCGGGGGGGCCGATAACCTCATCCATGACGCCAGAAACGTCGTGGTCGAAAGGATAATTCACCGAACCGGATTTAAGCATCGTCCTGGCCTGTGGTTGCTGTACGCTCAGCATAGCGCTGAACGGAATCGCTCAAGGTCAGGAAATGTTACAGGATTCTTCGCTGCGCTGCGAAGAGCCGAACCGGTTTCCAGCAGCACTTATCCGTCGGTTTTGATGGTCGGGCGGCCGACCGCAATGACGAAGACGTCGCCCTTGTCGAGCAGCCGCTTCGCCGCGCGCCGGATGTCTTCCATCTTCACCGCCTCGATCATGCCGTTGCGCTTGTCGAAGTAATCGTAGCCCAGGTCTTCGAGCTGGAGCTGGACAAGCTGGCTGGCGATCTTGTCGCCGGTATCAAAGCGCAGCGCGTAAGACCCTTTCAGATAGGCCTTGGCGCTTGCCAGTTCCTCGTCCGTGGGGCCGTCCTTGGCCATACGCGCGATCTCTTCGCGCACGATATCGATGGCTTCCTGCGCGCGTTCGGCGCGCGTGGCCAGCCCGCCGACATAAAGGGCGGCATGGTCGAGCGGATAGAGATAGGAATAAACCGAATAGGCCAGACCGCGCTTTTCGCGCACTTCCTCGTACAGCCGCGAGGAGAAACTGCCTCCGCCGAGGATGTAGTTGAGAACATAGGCCGGGATGAAGTCGGGATCATCGCGCAACAGTCCGGGACGCCCGAACTGGATCACCGTCTGCGGCACATCGAGTTCGGCGGTGCGCAGGAACGGCTTGTCGGGAATGATCGCATCCGGAATTTTCGCCAGCTGGGCGCTCAGCGGCAGGCCGCCGAACACCTTGTCGACGAAGCCCGCCAGCGTCTTCTGATCGATGGCGCCGACAACGCCGATGAACAGGTTGTCGCGCGCGAAATTGCGGGCGCGGTAGGTGCGCAGATCATCAATCGAGATCGCCGAAACCGTGTCCACTGTCCCGGCAACCGGACGGCCATAGGGGTGATTGCCGAACACCGCGTCACCCCAGGTGCGCCCCAGGATGGTTTGCGGGTCGGTCTCGGAATCGCGCAGGCCAGTGAGAATCTGCTCGCGCATGCGGGCAAAAGCGTCGTCGTCGAAACGCGGTTCGTTGACTGCCAGCCGCAACATTTCGAAAGCCTCGTCGCGGGTTTCGACGAGAGTGCGGAACTCGCCGAAGAAACTGTCGCGGCCGGCGCTGAAGCTCATGCGCATCGCGAGCGCTTCCTCGCGCTCCTGATAGGCCGTTGAGTTCATGTCGCCGGCGCCCTCGTCCATCATGGTGGTGAGGAAGCTGGCAACGCCGGACTTTCCGCCGGGATCCTGCGCGGCGCCGCCGCGCCAGGCGAAGTTCATGGTGATGAGCGGAACCGTGTTTTCCTCAACCAGCCAGACATTGATGCCGCCGGGTGTGGTGAAACGCTGGATTTCGACCGCCGAGGCCGCACGGGGCATCAAGGCGATGACGAACGCCAGCAGCGAGAGAGCCAGCGCATGAAGGGAAAGAGTGCGAACGGGCATGGTGCTTACCTGGCTTGACTGGTTCATGAACGCGACGCCTCGGGCGCGGGCAACAGATAGCCCGTCGCGGACTGGTTCTTGTCGAGGTACTTGAGGCCAACCGACAGAATCTGATCGGCGGTTACCGCGCGGATACGGTCCGTCCAGCCCAGAACGTCTTCAACGCTCCTGCCTGTTGTCAGGGCCGTACCGAAAACACGGGCAAGCGTCTGCTGGCTGTCCTGTGCGTAGACAGAGGTCGCAATAACCGAACGCTTAACGCGGGCCAGGGTTTCCTCGGTGATTTCGGACTTGAGGAACGCCGCCATCTCACGGTCGATCGCGGCTTCAAGCTGCTCAAGCGTGGTCTCCGGCGCGGGTGTTGCGAAGAAAACAAGTTCCCCGTCATCAAGCGCGGTACCGCGATAGTAGCCACCGATCGAAACCGCGACTTTCTCCTCCACAACGAGCTTCTGGTAGAGCGCGCTGGTCGAACCGCCGGCAAGCAGTTCAGCGAAAAGGTCGAGCGCCTCGGCCTCGCCCGCAAGGCCCTTCCTGTCAGCCGTGGTGTAGCTGGGAACGACATAGCTGCGCGTCAGGGAGGGCTGCGTCACCAGCGGGCTCTCCAGCCGCACCATGCGGTGGGTGCGGTGAACCGGCTCTTCGGGACGCAAGCGTGGCGGCGGCTCGGCCCGGCGCTCCAACTTGCCGTAAGTCTCCTCGGCAAGCTGCTTGACCTCATCGGCGTTCACATCGCCGGCAACGATCAGGATCGCGTTGTTGGGGGTGTAATAGCGGTCGTAATAGGAAATGGCGTCCTCCAGAGAGAGCTTTTCCATCTCGTTCATCCAGCCGATCACCGGACGGCCATAGGGATGTTCGAACCACAGCGTCGCCTCCAGCGCCTCCGACAGTTGGGCGCTGGGATTGTTGTCGGTACGGCTGCGGCGTTCTTCCATGATCACGTCGCGCTCGGGATCGACAACATCCTTGGTCAGTACGAGATTTTCCATGCGGTCGGCTTCCAGCCGCATCATGTCCGCCAGGTGTTCCTTGGCGACCCGCTGGAAATAGGCGGTGTAGTCGCTCGAGGTGAAAGCGTTCTCCTGCCCGCCAACCGAGGCGACGTATTTCGAAAACGCGCCATTGGGGTTGGCCGGCGTGCCCTTGAACATCAGGTGCTCGAGGAAATGCGCTATGCCGGCCTGGCCGACCGGTTCGTCGGCGGCGCCGACCTTGTACCAGACCATGTGGGTGACGACCGGCGCGCGATGATCGGGGATGACGACGACCTGCATGCCGTTTTTAAGCGTGAAATTCGCCACATCCTTGACGAAGGCCCGTGCGCTGCCCGGCAATCCAAGGGCTACAAGCACGAAAACGAAGAAAGAGGCGGCGAGGCGAAAAACGGGGGAGCGGTGATTCATCTGTCGTGATTCTTCTCACAGTGACGGAAAGGTAGGCGTGAAAATACAGGCGTCCCGGCGGGGACGCCAATGAAGGTTCGGTAATGTTGGCGTGATGGCAGAGGCCCGGGCCTTAGAACCCGAGACGCGAGAAGAAGCCCCGGCGTTTCGGTTTCTCGTCATCCGCGGTCGTGTGAACCTCACCGTTCTCATCGGTGACAGGCTTGCGGTAGCCTTCGGGCGGCTGCGTCAGCTTGCGCCGTTCCGGTTCAACGTTCGGGTCCTGCGGCGCCTTGCGGCGGCCGAGCAAGGTTGCAGGCGACAGAATCCTCACCGAGCTGACCTCGTTTCCGGCCGGCCTCTCGTTCGGATTCGAAGAACGCATGCCCGCTTGCCGCGCCCAGTCGTTCAGTTCGTTGGGCTTCATCGCGCGGCTGCGGTCTTCCTTGGAAGCCTTCTCGCGCAGATATTCCTCGCGGGCTTCCTCTTCCTTGGCGGCAAGCTCGTCGGGATCCTGCGGCCAGGCGGCGCCAAGCTCGGTTTTTTCCTTCGGGGTCTGCAACTCAGGCGCGGGCGGCATGACCAGCGGAGAGCGCGGATTGTAATCGATGCGCTCCCGCTTGCGCGGGCGCAGGCCGATCATGGCCATCGGATCGCCGCCGCGGAAGAGATCGTTTTCGCGCTGGAAACTCGCAACCTCGCTGCCGCTGGAGCAGGCAGCCGCCGTCAGCGCAATCGCGCATGCAGCCGTGCCAAGCGCAATGCGGCGGGCAAAAGAGTGTTGTGACTTATCAAGCAAAGGCTTCATGCCAGTATCCAGTACGCAACGCCGGTCAGTGGATCAATGCGGAATATCAAAAACAGCCCCGCACGCCGTCACGGCATTTCCCCGTTCGTCACACAGCCCTAAGCGCCGACTTTGGCGTGAATGTGTCTTGGGCCTTAATGTGTCGTCCCTGCGGATTAACGGTTTCGTGTCTCGCCGTGATCCCCGAAGAGCGAGTCATACAGCAACAGCGCCACACCGGCAACGATGGCGGCATCGGCAAGGTTAAACACGTACCACGACACATCGCCCCAGAAGAGCCGGGCGAAGTCGGCAACGGCGCCGTAAATCACCCGGTCGAGCGCATTGCCGAGCGCGCCGCCGATGATCAGCGCCAGAGATGCGGCCAAAAGGCGTGTGCCCGCCCTTGCCACCCACAGCCACAGCAGCGCACTGGCCACGAGCATGAAAACGGTCAGCAGCCAGCGGCCAAGATCGCCCTGCTGCTCCAACAGGCCATAGGAAATGCCCCGGTTCCAGACCATGACCAAATCGAAGAACGGCAGCAGGTGTATCTGCTCGCGCCCTATAAGATCGAGGCCGAACAGAACCCAGACTTTCGATGCCTGATCGAGAATGAAGACCGCAATCACGATCAGACAAGCGAATCGCGAATGCGGTCCCCAGAGTTTTCTCATGCGCGTCAGACCGGCAGGCCGGCTTCGGCGCGCTCGCGCATCGCCTTGGCGTCACGCGCGGTGATGTCGGGATATTCAGGATCGGCACCGATGTCGTTCGTGATCTTCCACGAGCGCGCGCACTTCCTGCCCTCAGCCCGGGCGAAGACGACCGAGACGCCATCGACATCCTCAAGCCTGAAGGCTTCCGCCGGCCCTTCGTTCGCGATCAGCTCCAGATCAGAGGTGATGCATATGTCGGCCATGTCCACACTCTGGACGCTGGCCCACAGGTTGGCGTCGGCGACATAGACCTTCGGGGCAGCTTCGAGGCTCGATCCGATGGTCTTGGCGGCGCGCTCGATTTCCAGTGCTCCGGTGACAACACGGCGCACGGCGCGAACCCTGCGCCATTTGGCGGCCAGTTCGTCGTTCTTCCATTCGCCATCCGCACTGTGGAACGGCTGCATGTGAACCGATCCGTCCTGCGAAGGATGCCGTGACAGCCAGGCCTCCTCCATGGTGAAGGGCAGCAGCGGCGCAAGCCAGGTGCAGAGGCAGTCGAACACATGATCGAGCACCGTCAGGCAGGCGCGGCGGCGCAGCGAAGAGATCGGATCGCAATAGAGCGCGTCCTTGCGCACGTCGAAATAGAAGGCCGACAGCTCTATGCCTGCGAAATTGAACAGGGCCTGCGAGATGCGCTTGAAGTCGAAGGCGCGGTAGGAATCCTGAACCAGCTTGTCGAGTTCGGCCAGCCTGTGCAGCACGTAGCGCTCAAGCTCCGGCATGTCGGCGAAGGCAACGTCCTCCTCCGGCTTGTGGTGCGCGAGATTGCCCAGCATCCAGCGCATGGTGTTGCGCAGCTTGCGGTAGGCATCAACGTTCGACTTGACGATTTCCGGCCCGATGCGCTGGTCGTCGGCATAGTCGGTGGTGGCGACCCAGCAGCGCAGGATGTCGGCGCCGTACTGCTTGACGATCTCCTGCGGCACGACCGTGTTGCCGAGCGATTTCGACATCTTGCGGCCTTCCTCATCCATGGTGAAGCCATGGGTGATGACCGCGTCGTAGGGCGCGCGGCCCCTGGTGCCGCAGCTTTCCAGCAAGGACGAGTGGAACCAGCCGCGATGCTGGTCGGTGCCTTCCAGATAGACGTCGGCGGGCCACTTCATGTCCTCGCGCTCTTCCAGCACAAAGGCGTGGGTCGAACCGGATTCGAACCACACGTCGAGAATGTCGTCGACCTTCTCCCACTCGCCAGGATCGGTGACGAGACCATCGAGCAAGCGCTCCCTGGCGCCGTCCACGAACCATGCGTCAGCGCCTTCGGCGGTGAAGGCCTCGACGATGCGGCCCATCAATTCGTCCGAGCCGTTGAAGCCGGCATTGGGGATGACTTCGCCGCTTTTCGAATTGACGAAAACGGTGATCGGAACGCCCCAGGCGCGCTGGCGCGAGATGACCCAGTCGGGCCGCTGCGCGATCATCGCGTTGAGGCGTGTCTGGCCGGCGCCGGGCACGAAGCGGGTGTCGGAGATCGCCTTCAGCGCGCGGTCGCGCAAGGTTCCGGTGACGCCGTCGGTCGCCTCGAAATCCTGGTCCATGGCGATGAACCACTGCGGCGTGTTGCGGAAGATGAAGATGACCGGCTTCTTGGAGCGCCACGAATGCGGATAAGTGTGCTTCAGGCGGCCACGGGCAAAGAGATTGTTCGCCTCGATCAGCGCCTTGATGACCGCCTCGTTGGCCTTGCCCTTGTCGCCCTTGTCGGTGATGACCTGTTCGCCCTCGAAACCCGGCGCATCGGACGTGAACCGCCCGTCGGGGCCGACGGTATAGGGAATCGTTGTGTCGATGCCGCGCGCTTCAAGATCGCGCTTGTAGTCCATCCAGGCCTCGAAGTCCTCGCGGCCATGGCCGGGGGCGGTGTGGACGAAACCGGTACCGGCATCATCGGTGACGTGGTCGCCTTCGAGCAGCGGCACGACGAAATCGTAGCCCTTGCCGCGCAGCGGATGCGCGCAAACGATGCGGCCCAACATGTCGGCGCTGACATCGGCCAGGCGCTTGTAGGTCAGCTTGGCTTTCTCGAAGCATTCCGGCGCGAGCGTGTCGGCGAAGATCAGCTTTTCGCCCGGCTGCGGACCGAAATCATTCTCCGCACCGGTTACTTCGTACAGGCCGTAACCTACACGCCTGGAATAGCAGATCGCCCGGTTGCCCGGCATGGTCCAAGGAGTCGTCGTCCAGATGACGACACAGGCTCCGTCGAGCAAGGATTGCAGTTCGTTCGGCGTGGCGTCTTCGGTGCCGACGGCGCCCACACCCGGCGTGAAACCGGTGATCGGGAACTTCACCCAGACGGTATCGGACTGGTAGTCCTGATATTCGACCTCGGCCTCTGCAAGGGCCGTGCGCTCGACCACCGACCACATGACCGGCTTGGA
>JAGRLC010000082.1 GCA_020441995.1 Rhodobiaceae bacterium | reverse complement strand
CGCTCGACAAGGTCGAGGCCAAGGCGAAGAAGATCGCGGCGCACTTGCTGGAAGCGTCCGAAAGCGACATCGAGTTCAAGGATGGCGCGTTCTCGGTGTCGGGCACCGACAAGAAGGTGACCTTCCCGGAGGTGTCGCTGAATGCCTATGTGGCGCACAAGTTCCCCTCCGACGAGATCGAGCCGGGGCTGAAGGAGGGCGCGTTCCACGACCCGTCGAACTTCACGTTCCCGGCGGGTTGCCACATCTGCGAAATCGAGATCGATCCGGAAACCGGTGTTTGCGAGATTGCCGACTGGGTTGCCGTGGACGACTTCGGCAATGTCATCAACCCGATGATCGTCGAGGGGCAGGTGCATGGCGGCATCGCGCAGGGCGTCGGCCAGGCGCTGATGGAAGGCGCGTCCTACGATGACAGCGGGCAGCTGGTGACCGGCTCGTTTATGGATTACTGCATGCCGCGCGCCGACAATTTGCCGAGCTTCAAGGTGGAGACGACGGTGACGCCGTGCCCGTCCAATCCGCTCGGCATCAAGGGCTGCGGCGAGGCTGGCGCGATCGCGTCGCCGCCTGCGGTTATCAATGCAATCACCGATGCGGTGGGCCATGAGAATGTGACCATGCCCGCAACGCCGCAGGTCGTGTGGCAGGCTGCCCGTCAGGGCGCTGCGCGCGCCGCCGAATAAGGAAGGGCAAGACAATGTATGAATTCGCCTATCACCGTCCCAATTCGATCCGGAAAGCGTCGTCGCTTTCGGCCGATGGCGATGCGAAGTTTCTGGCCGGCGGGCAGACACTTCTGCCGACCATGAAGCAACGGCTTGCGGCGCCCGATGCGCTGATCGACCTTGCGGGCATCGAGGCCCTGCAGGGTATCGAGATGAAGGGCCGCACGCTGCATGTCGGCGCCATGTCGCGGCATGCCGATGTGGCGTCCAGCGCCGTCGTGCGCGAGGCGATCCCCGCGCTTGCCGCCCTTGCCGGCGGTATCGGCGATCCGCATGTGCGTTCCATGGGAACCATTGGCGGGTCGGTCGCCAACAACGATCCCGCCGCCGACTATCCCGCGGCCTGCCTCGGGCTCGGCGCAACCATCGTCACCAACAAGCGGCGCATTTCCGCTGACGACTTCTTCACCGACATGTTCGAGACGGCGCTGGAGGAAGGCGAGATCATCACCAAGGTGCTGTTCCCGGTTCCAAGACGTGCGGCCTACGCCAAGTTCGACAACCCGGCGTCGCGTTATGCGCTGGTCGGCGTGTTCGTCTCCAAGCGCGGGCGCGATGTCCGCGTTGCGGTGACGGGCGCAGGGCCGTGCGTGTTCCGGGTCGCGGCGATGGAGGAGGCGCTTTCCAATCGTTTCGCCACGAAATCGCTTGACGGCGTCAGCGTTGATGCGGGCGATCTCAACAGCGATATTCACGCCAGCGCCGAATACCGGGCGCATCTGATCGGCGTCATGGCGCGGCGCGCGGTCGCCGCTGCTTGATATGACAAATCGAGGGGGGAGCAATGTTGCTCTTTCTCTCCAAATATCGGGGTGGGGCGGTATGATGCCGCCCCATTCCCGTTTTCGGAGCTTCAAGTGACAGCAAGCCGACTTCCCGCATCCATCGACGAAACCCTCAAGCTGCTCGAGGACGGCAATTACGTTGCCGACCGTTCGCTGGCGACGGTGCTGTTCCTGGCGCTGAAAATGGGGCGCCCGCTGTTCCTGGAAGGCGAGACCGAGATCGCCAAGGTGCTGGCGGAGAGGCTCGGACGCCGCCTGATCCGGCTGCAATGCTACGAGGGGCTGGATGTTTCCTCGGCGGTCTATGAATGGAACTACGCCGCGCAGATGATCGAGATCCGCATGGCGGAAGCCGAGGGCGTATCCGACCGCGAGCGGCTTGGCGATGACGTGTTCTCGCAGCGTTTTCTGATCAAGCGTCCGCTGCTGGAGGCGCTGGAGCCGGACACCAACGGCGCGCCGGTTCTGCTGATCGACGAACTGGACCGCACCGATGAAGCCTTCGAAGCCTTCCTGCTGGAAGTGCTTTCCGACTTCCAGATCACCATCCCCGAGATCGGTACGGTGAAGGCGCCGGAACCGCCCATCGTCATCCTCACATCCAACCGCACGCGCGAAATCCATGACGCGCTGAAGCGGCGCTGTCTCTATCACTGGGTCGGCTATCCCGATGTCGAGCGCGAACTGGCGATCCTGAAGGCCAAGGTTCCGCAAGCGCCTGAAACGCTGACACGGGCGCTGGTGCATTTCATTCAGCGCATCCGCAAGGAGGATGTGTTCAAGGCGCCGGGCGTTGCGGAATCCCTCGACTGGGCAGCAGCGCTTTCGGAACTCGATGCCGTCGCCCTCGACCCTGCGCTTGCCAGCGACACGCTCGGCGTGATCCTGAAATACCAGGACGATATCGAGCGCTTTAACGCGAGTCATATCAAGGCGTTGATCGACGAGGTCGATGCCGAGCTGAAGGCGGCGGAATGAGTGCCGATGCCGGCAGCATTGAAGATGCCGGGCAAGGCGCGCTGGCCGAGAACATCACCCATTTCGCCCGCGCCTTGCGCAAGGCAGGCCTGAAGGTCGGGCCGGGCGCTACCCATGACGCCATCGAAGCGCTGTGCCTTGCCGGTATCGGCACCAAGCAGGATTTTTACTGGACACTGCACGCGATTTTCGTGAAGCGGCACGAGGACGAAGAGGTCTTCGAGCAGGCCTTCACGCTGTTCTGGCGCAAGCGCGCACTGATGGAACGCATGCTGCAAGCCCTGATGCCGGTCGCGCCGGCGCCGGCGCGCCAGCAGCGCGATCCGGTCAACCGCCGCGTGTCCGACGCCTTGCTGGATTCCGGCAACCGCGAGGTCAATGAGCGGCCCAAGCCGGAGATGGAGATCGATGCCTCGCTGACCGTCTCGAACATGGAAATCCTGCGGGCGAAGGACTTCAGCCAGATGAGCGCTGCCGAGATCGTTCAGGCGCGCCGGGCCATCACCGGCCTTGTGATGCCGTTCGAGATGCTGAAAACGCGCCGTTTCGAGGCATCGAGCCGGGGCCGGGCTGTCGACATGCGCCGCACGCTGCGCGCGTCCATGCGTTCCGGCGGTGCGATGATCGCGCTCAAGCGCGCCCGGCCGAAGGAACGCCTGGCGCCGGTCGTGGCGCTTTGCGACATTTCCGGCTCGATGAGCGAATACACGCAGGTGTTCCTGCATTTCCTGCATGCCTTGTCGGAAAAGCGCCGGGTGCATTCCTTTGTCTTCGGCACGCGACTGACCAACATTTCCCGTTCGCTACGCCACAAGGACCCCGACGACGCGCTGAAGGCCGCCGGCGTGCATGTGCGCGACTGGGCGGGGGGCACGCGCATTGCCACCTGTCTCGACGTGTTCAACCGCAAATGGTCGCGCCGCGTGCTTGGGCAGGGCGCCATCGTCCTGCTGATCACCGACGGGCTTGAGCGCGACGCCGAGGACGAGATGCTGGCGCCGGTGATGGAACGTCTGCACAAGTCCTGCCGGCGGCTGATCTGGCTCAACCCGCTGCTGCGCTATGACGGGTTCGAGGCAAAGGCGCAGGGCATCCGCCAGATGATGCCGCATGTGGACGAGTTCAGGCCGGTGCACAATATCCAGGCCATGGAGAGCCTGACAAAGGCGCTCGACGGGCGCGATCATCGCGATGGCGACCCGCGCAAATGGCTGAAACAGATTGCCGCGCTGGCGGCGTGAGGAACCGATATGAGCATGTCATCCGCGGAAAGCAGTCAGAACGACATTCTCGCCATTGCCCAGAGCTGGTTGGGCGAGGGGCGCGACGTTGCGCTCGCAACTGTCATCGAGACGTGGGGGTCCGCCCCGCGCCCGGTCGGCAGCCATCTCGTTATCGACAGCGGGGGCGCCTTCATGGGGTCGGTTTCCGGCGGCTGCGTCGAGGGCGCTGTCGTTACCGAGGCGGTGGATGTTATCGGCAGCGGCAAGTCCAAGGTGCTCGAATTCGGCGTTGCCGATGAAACCGCCTGGCAGGTCGGCCTGTCCTGCGGCGGGCGCATCCGGGTCTATGTCGAGAAGGTTTCGTAAGCCATGGAGGCAACGCTTCTCAAAGCGCTCAACGAGGAACGCGCGGCAAGGCGCGCGGCGCTGGTCATCACCGATCTTGCCAGTGGCGCGCAGCGGCTCGTGCGCGAGGCGGGTATCGATGAGGAAACCGATGCCGGTCACCTGCGGCAGATCCTGCTGAGCGGCAAGAGCCGGACCGAAGCAACGGACAATGGGGAGCGCTTCATCGAGGTGCATCTGCCGGCGGCGAAGTTCGTCATCATCGGCGCGGTGCACATCTCGCAGGCGCTGGCGCCGATGGCGATGGCGACCGGCTTCGACGTGACCGTGATCGATCCGCGCACCGCCTTCGCGACGCCGGAACGCTTTGCCGGCATCAACCTGATCGCCGATTGGCCGGAGGATGTGCTGCCGGGCGTCGGGCTCGACCGCTGGTGCGCTTTCGCTGCGGTTACGCACGATCCGAAGATCGATGACGCGGCGCTGGCCGCCGCGCTGAAAGCGGAGTGCTTCTATGTCGGCGCGCTCGGCAGCCGCAAGACGCACGCGAAACGTCTCGAGCGTCTTTCGGCTTTGGGCATCGGTGCCGACATGCAGGCGCGCATCCACGCGCCCATCGGGTTGGATATCGGCGCGCAAAGCCCGTCCGAGATCGCGGTTGCCGTTCTGGCCGAAGCCATAGCCGCCCTGCGGGGGCGCGAGAGCAAGAGGGAGGCGCGGGGGTGAAGTTCGGCCCCGTTGCAACCAGCCATGCCGAAGGGGCGATCCTTGCGCATTCCATGACCGTGGAGGGCAGGCGGATCGGCAAGGGCACGCGCCTGAGCCGCGATGACTGCGATGCGTTGCTGGAAGCCGGGCACGACAGCGTGGTCGCCGCCGTCCTGGAAGCCGATGACGTTCATGAGGACGAAGCGGCGGCGAAGCTGGCCATGGCGCTGGCGGGGCCGGACAAGCCGGAGGGCTTGCGGATCGAGGACGCATTCACCGGCCGGGTGAACCTGCGCAGTGACGGCGCCGGCATTCTTGTGGTCGACAAGGGTGCTGTCGATGCGGCCAATGCCATCGACGAGGCGATCACCATCGCGACGCTGCCCGAATATGCGCGCGTCGAGGACGGGCGCATGGTCGCGACGGTGAAGATGATCCCTTTCGCGGTGGATGCCGGGTCTCTGAACAAGGTCTGTGAAGCTGCCAGCGGGGCGATCCGTCTTAAACCCTTCCGGCCTTTGAAAGCCGGCCTTGTGGCGACGCAACTGCCATCGCTCAAGCCAAGCGTTATGGACAAGACGGCGAAGCTGCTGGCCGGGCGGCTTGCCGTCTATGGCGGGTCGGTCGTCAAGGAAATCCGCTGCGCCCATGACGCGGGCGCCGTTGCCAAGGCGATTGCGGATCTGGATGCGGCGGCACCCGACCTGACGGTGGTTTTCGGTGCGTCCGCCATCGTCGATCGCCGCGATGAGGTTCCTTCGGGGATCGAGCGGGCCGGCGGCGAAGTGCTGCATTTCGGCATGCCGGTCGATCCGGGCAATCTCTTGTTGCTTGCGAGCCGGAAGGGCAAGCCGGTGCTTGGCGCGCCGGGCTGTGCCCGCAGTCCGAAGGAGAACGGCTTCGATTGGGTGCTCGAGCGTCTCGCTGCTGGAATCGAGGTTAGCCCCGCGGATGTCGCCGGAATGGGGGTCGGGGGGCTGCTGATGGAGATTCCCTCAAGGCCGCAGCCGCGTGCCGGCAAGGTTGCGCCGAAGGACGGCGCGAAGATTGGAGCGGTTATTCTCGCCGCCGGACGGTCCTCGCGCATGGGCGGGCCGCACAAACTGCTGGAAACCGTCGGCGGTCAGCCGCTGGTCCGGCGCAGCGCCGAGGCCATTCTCGCCAGCAAGGCTTCGCCGGTGATCGTCGTGACGGGGCACCGGGCCGAAGATGTCGCGCATGCGCTCGATGGTCTCGATGTCACTTGCGTGCATAACCCCGATTACACGCAAGGGCTTTCGACCTCGCTGGCGCGCGGGCTTTCCGCCTTGCCAGGAGATATTGCCGGGGCGGCGATCTGCCTTGCGGATATGCCGGGTGTGGACGCTGCCTTGATCGACCGGCTTGCTGT
Source organism: Rhodobiaceae bacterium (assembly GCA_020441995.1). Classification (GTDB taxonomy): domain Bacteria; phylum Pseudomonadota; class Alphaproteobacteria; order Rhizobiales; family Tepidamorphaceae; genus JACKJK01. Next base: position 12,377 of record JAGRLC010000082.1, on the reverse strand, counting down.
TGCTTTCGGGGATGCGGCCGAAGGTGCAATCGTCGTTCCCACGGTGGAGGGCAAGCGCGGAAACCCGGTCATCTGGGCGCGCCGTTATTTCAAGGCCCTGTCATCCGTCAGCGGCGATGTCGGCGGGCGCGCACTGATCGGCGAAAATCCATCAAGCGTGGTCGAAGTGGCGGTTGACAGCGATGCTGCGCTCGCCGATATCGACACGCCCGAGGCGCTCGAAGCGGCGCGAAAATCCTATGGCGATTAATTGTGAATTTGGCAGCACTCTTTATGCATTGCTGCCAAGCATTTGATTTATAACGCTTAATTAGGGATTGAGCCTTGCATAATGGTTAATCCGCAGCACAGAATTGTTGTGGTGCAATATATGCGAGGTACCCATGGTCTCAGACGCTTTCGCCCGGCAGGTTGCCGGTTACGGGCTGACCACAGCCCGCATTCTTTACCGCATGCCGGACCATCCGTCCGTGCTGCAGGAGTTCATCTGGCAAACCTATGATCTGGCTCCCGAGTTTCCCGAACTGACGCGTTTCGTCACGTTCTGGAGGGAGAAGATCGAAGGCCCGCTTCATTCGGTGACCTATGCGCATCAGCGCCTCATAGGCCCGAACGAATGGCGCAGAACCGACGGCGAATTCGTCCTGCATTAAAACCGGGGACCATCCCCGGGGATTTTCGCCCGTTCTCTTATTTCATGCCCCTTTATGGGGGTGTGCTGTGGCGGTTTTGCCTTGGAACACATACATATCCTTCCGTGATTGACGCTACGGGAGGGGGATATGGCGCCTGCAAAGAAGATTGCCCTGCTGGGCACGGGTCTGATGGGCGCGCCGATGGCGCGCCGGCTGCTGGGCGCGGGATATGACCTGACTGTCTGGAACCGGACCCTGTCCAAAGCGCGCGTACTGGAATCCGCTGGCGCGAAAGTCGCGGAGAAGCCCACGCATGCCGTAGCAGACGCCGATGTCGTCATCACGATGCTGGAAAAGGGTGCGATCGTCTCGGACGTGCTATTCAAGCGCGGTGTTGCGGGGGCGATGAAGGCGGGTTCCACGCTGATCGACATGAGTTCGATCCCGCCGTCCACAGCGCGCTCCCATGCCGAGAAACTAGGTGAGATGGGAATTTTCGCGCTCGATGCGCCCGTATCCGGCGGCACGGTCGGCGCCGAGCAGGGCACGCTTGCCATCATGGCCGGCGGCGATGCCGGCAAGGTGCTTGAGTTTCAGTGGGTGTTCAACGCCATGGGCCGTGTGACCCATGTCGGTCCGGCGGGGGCGGGACAGCTTGCCAAGCTCGCCAATCAGGCCATTGTAGCAATCACGATCGGCGCCGTGGCGGAAGGTCTGTTGCTGGCATCGGCCGGTGGCGCCAACCCGGCCGCGGTGCGAAACGCCATCCGTGGCGGGTTTGCCGAGAGCCGTATTCTCGATGTGCACGGAGCGCGGATGATTTCGCGCGACTTCGTTCCCGGCGGCATGTCACGCATTCACCTCAAGGATCTCGACACGATCCTGACGGAAGCCCGGGCGCTGGGCCTTGATCTACCCCTGGTGCGAAACGTGCGCGAGCGCTTTGCCATGATGTGCAATGCCGGGCTTGGCGACACCGACCATTCCGCCCTACTTCTTGAGCTTGAACAGCGTAACGCCCCGCATCGCGTCGGCGATGGCGAGAACAGGATGCCGGGGGACAATGGTGACAAGTCATGAACATTTCCCAGGCCGCCGAGTTTTCCGGCCTTCCGGCCAAGACGATCCGCTATTACGAGGATATCGGGCTGATCGCGCCGTCGCGTGCGGCCAACGGCTATCGCGACTACACGCGCGAAGACGCCGAAACGCTACGCTTTCTGTCGCGGGCGCGCAGTCTCGGGTTCACCATCGAGGACTGCCGCCATCTGCTGTCGCTTTATCATGACCGCGAGCGGGCCAGTGCCGATGTGCGGACGCTGGCGCAGGCGCGTATCGGCGAGATCGAGGAAAAGATCGAGGCCCTGTCGGCGATGAAGGACACGCTGTCGACGCTGGTCCATGCCTGTCACGGCGATCAGCGGCCTGATTGCCCGATCCTTGAAAACCTGGCTGGAAAGAAACGCGCCTAGTCGGTGCTCTGTGCTTCGCTGTTTCCGGTGTAGGGCGGACGCGGGATCGCGCGGTGGGCTTGCGACAACGCGTCCGACCAGCTTTGGCGCAGGCCCTGGAAATAGGGTTCGGTGTGGTCGATGCGCTGGACGATCTCGCTTTTCAGCGCGTCGCGGTTGCAGACCATCATGTCGATGGGCATGCCTACGCCGAGGTTGGAGCGCATCGTCGAATCCATCGAAATCAGGCCGAGCTTGAGTGCGTCGTAGAGATCGGTATCAAAGCGCACGGCGCGGTCGAGGATCGGCTTGCCGTATTTGTGCTCGCCGATCTGGAGGTAGGGCGTGTCCGTGGACGCCTTGATGAAATTTCCGGCGGAATATATCTGGAACAGCCTGAGCCGCCCGTTACCGATCTGACCGCCGAGCAGCAGCATGACGTCGAAACGCGCGTTCATGGCTTCCATGGAGGGGCCATCGGTCTTGAAGACCTGCTGGACCGCGCGCCCGATAAGCTGGGCTGCGGCGAACATGCTCGGCACCGTGTAGAGGGTGTGGACGCCGGTTTCGTCCTCGAAACCCTCGGAGACCAGTTGCACGACGGCTTGCGCGGCGGCCAGGTTGCCGGCGGAGGCGACCGCAACAACACGTTCGCCGGGCACTTCGAACATGTGCAGCTTGCGGAAGGTGGAAATGTTGTCGAGGCCGGCATTGGTGCGCGTGTCCGCGATCATCACCAGTCCGTCCTTGACCAGTATGCCGACGCAATAGGTCATGCGTTTTCTCTGTTGGTGGAGGGCGCGCCTACTGGTTGCTGCCCTGGGTGACCTGAATCTCGACGTCGAGTTTTTCCGTCGCGATACCAGTGCGTACACCGCGCACGGGCCCCGCGTCCAGATAATCAAGGCCGCATGCGATGCGAATATAAGCATCGGTGGGGCAGGTGTCGTTGGCGGGATCAAAACCGATCCAGCCCAGATCGGGCACCCAGGCTTCCGCCCAGCCGTGCCCGGCTTCGTATTCTTCCTTGCCGCCGCTTTCGCGCAGGTACCCGCTCACGTAGCGCGCCGGTATCTGCAGCGTGCGGGCAGCGGAGATGAAGACGTGGGCAAAATCCTGGCAGACGCCGTGCTTGGCCTTGAAGGCCTCGGCGGCGGTCGTTGCCACCGAGGTTGCTTCGGTGTCGAACTTCATCCGTTTGTGAATGGCGCCCATCAGGGCATGCAGCGCGTCCAGCACAGGAGCCGATTTCGCGGTCTTGGCGGCAAAATCCCGGATCTTGTCATCGGGCATAGTCAGGCGGGTTTCGCGCAGGAACAGGCCAAGGGGCAGCCGTTCGGGAGTGCCGCGCAGGACGCCGTTGGAGTCCTCCGTCTGTACTTCGCCTTCAACGGTGATGGTCAGCGTTTCCAGCGGGCCTTCCGCCCAGAAGGTATGGACGATATTGCCGAAACTGTCCTCGGAAGACTTCAGCGTTGCATCCTGGTCGACATCAATGCGCCATTTGATGACATGCTGGGCGTCATGCGGACGCGGTGTCAGCCGCAGTATCTGGATGATGCCGCGAACGGGCGTGTCATAGGTGTAGCGCGTGGAGTGTCGCAGTTTCAGATGCATGTCGGTGCTTCAATCTGTGATCGGGTCGCGGCGTATGCTAGCTGCCGGCATCATTCATGCAAGGTTATACTGCTCCGCGATCACCGCTCCGAGCTTGTTGTTATCGGCGAGGAATTCGGTCAGGAATTCGTGCAGGCCTTTATGGAAAACATCCTCGGTACGGGTGTTGCGCAGCCGTGAATGGGTTGTGCGCGCCGCACGCTGGGCCGGGCCCTGTTTGCCGTAGGCGCGGGCAATTTCGTCCAGGAACATTGCGATGTTCTGGTAGCAGCTTGCCAGCGAACGGGGCATTTCCTCGCGCAGGATCAGAAGGTCGGCAATAAGCCAGGGTTTCAGCGACTGCCTGTAGACCCAGTGATAGGCGGTCAGGGCCGAAACGGAGCGCAGGATCGACGACCATTGATAGTAGTCGAGACTGCCGCCGACCTCGGAATGTTCCGGCAGCAGGACATGATATTTCACGTCCATGATGCGCGCGGTGTTGTCGGCGCGCTCGATGTAGAATCCGAGCCGCGAGAACCAGTAGCGCTCGTCGCGCAGCATGTTGCGGAAAGCGGTGCCGCTGACGCGCAGGGATACATCGAGCACCCAGCGCAGAAACTCCTGATGGGCGCGAAGCGAGTGGCCGGCCTTCTCGTATTTCTTGAAATCGAGATAGGCGGTGTTGATCGCTTCCCATGTCTCCGTGGTCAGGGCCGGGCGGACGGAACGCGCGTTATGACGCGCCTGCGTCAGGCAGGATTTGATCGAGGACGGATTGCTTTCGTCGAATGCAAGGTAGTTGAAGACCTCGATCTCGTTCGGTTCCTTGCCGGTTTCCACAAACGCGTTGAGCTGGGCGGCGGCGGCAAGCGCGGAGGACCATTCGTTGGTTTCTTCACCGGTCACTTGCGGAATGGCCGAGATGCGCCCGGCGGCGGCGAGCGTGCGTGCGATGCTTTCGGCGCGCTCGACGTAGCGCGCCATCCAGAACAGGTCATTGGCTGTGCTTGCTAAAATCATGACCTAGTCCTCAACGACCCATGTGTCCTTGGTGCCGCCGCCCTGGCTCGAATTGACGACAAGGGAGCCGGCTTTCATCGCAACGCGGGTGAGGCCGCCGGGTACGATGCGGGTTCCCTTCGAGCCTGTCAGCACGAAGGGGCGAAGGTCGACGTGGCGCGGCGCGATGCCGCCGTCGACGAAGGCGGGACAGGTCGACAGCGCCAGCGTCGGCTGGGCGATGAAGTTGTCGGGATCGGATTTGAGCTTCTTTTCGAACTCCGCGATCTCCTTCTTGGTCGAAGCAGGGCCGACAAGCATGCCATAACCGCCAGAGCCGTGGACCTCTTTCACCACCAGTTCGGGCAGGTGATCGAGCACGTATTTCAGCGCCTCATCCTCACGGCAGCGATAGGTCGGCACGTTGTGCAGCATCGGCTCTTCGCCGGTGTAGAATTTCACGATCTCGGGCATGTAGCTGTAGATCGCCTTGTCGTCGGCGATGCCGGTGCCGACCGCGTTGGCGAGCGTCACATTGCCGGCGCGGTAACTTGAAAACAGGCCCGGTACGCCGAGCATCGAATCCGGCCGGAAGGTAAGGGGGTCCAGGAAGTCGTCGTCGACGCGGCGGTAGATCACGTCGACGCGCTTGGGTCCCTGGGTGGTGCGCATGTAGACGATGTCGTCGCGCACGAAGAGATCGCGTCCCTCAACCAGTTCCACGCCCAGCTTGTCGGCCAGGAACGAATGCTCGTAGAAGGCGGAATTGTAGGAGCCCGGCGTCAGCACCGCGATGGTGGGGTCCGACGAGGCGCTCGGCGGGGCAAGCGATTCCAGTACGGCCAGAAGTTCATCCGGGTAACGCTCGACAGGGCGGACCTTGCTGCGGGCCATCAGGTCCGGGAACAGCAGGTGCGTCGCCTCGCGGTTGTCGAGCATGTAGGAGACGCCCGACGGTGTGCGGGCGTTATCCTCGAGCACGTAGAATTTTTCCGCATCGACGCGGACAATGTCGATCCCGGCAATCGGGACCGGTACGCCGCCGGGCACCTTGACACCGATCATCTCGGGGCGGAACGCCTCGTTGGCGAAGATCAGTTCCTCGGGAACAATGCCGGCTTTAAGGATTTCCGCTTTGCCGTAGAGATCGTTGATCAGCGCGTTAATCGCCTGCACGCGCTGGGTCAGGCCGTCCTCGAGAATCTTCCATTCCGAAGCGGTCAGCACGCGCGGGATGAGATCGAAGGGGATCAGACGCTCTTCGGCGTCCTTCTGGCCGTAGACCGCGAAGGTGATGCCGAAGCGGCGGAACAGGGCTTCGGCTTCAAGACGGCGCTGTTCAAGCAGTTCGGCCGGCGTATCGTCCAGCCACGCTTTCAACTGGCTATAAGCGGCACGAACCTCGCCGCCAAACCCGTTCATTTCATCGAAAGCCGCTTTTCCCATCTCTCCCCGCAGTTATTTCCCTTCTCGCAACAATAGCATAGGGAAATCGAAATACGATCAAGAGGAGAAACGCATAAATCTGCTGAAAGATGCGTGCGGCCTAAAATTTAAGCAATTAAGTTGCGGGCCTGACTTACAATAGTCCAAGTCCGCGGAAGCTCGCGTGCCCTTTTCGCCCGACAATAATGTGGTCGTGAACGACGATGCCGAGCGGTTCGGCGATTTCGACGATGGTCTTCGTCATTCTTATGTCGGGATCGGAAGGGGCAGGGTCGCCGGACGGATGATTGTGGACAAGCACAAGGGCCGTGGCCGATAGCTCCAGTGCGCGCTTGATCACCTCGCGCGGGTAGACCGGCGTGTGGTCGACCGTGCCGGTCTGCTGCACTTCATCGGCAATGAGAGCGTTGCGCTTGTCGAGGAACAGGATGCGGAAGTGCTCCTTGTCGGCAAAGCCCATGGCGGTGCGGCAATAATCGATCACGCCCTGCCAGGAATCGAGAACCCTGCGTTCCTGCACCTCGCCGCGGGCGATGCGGTCGGCGGCGGCCTTGATGATCGCGATATTGTCGGCAACCCGGCCTCCCACTCCTTCGACCTTGCGAAGCTGTTCGGCGGGTGCGGCCATGGCTTCGGCGAAGCTTCCGAAGCGCTTGATCAGGGCCTTGGCGGGTTCTTTCACATCGCCGCGCGGGATCGTCATGAACAGAACGAGTTCCATGAGTTCATAGTCTGCAAGCGCGGCCGGGCCGCCCTTGCGAAAACGCTCGCGCAGACGTTCGCGGTGGCCATGATAGTGGGGCATCCGTTGCGGGCGCTCTTCGAAGCCGCTCATCAATCAGACCTGACCCTAACGATGCACGCTCTGCGGGGGTGAACTCAGACGTATGGCGGCTTGTTGAAACCGGCGGGGGAGAGGGTGAAAATCTCCACGCCATCTTCGGTGACGCCAACCGTGTGCTCGAACTGGGCCGACAGCGAGCGGTCACGGGTGACCGCCGTCCAGCCGTCGCCGAGAACCTTCACATGCGGGCGTCCGAGATTGATCATCGGTTCGATCGTGAAAAACATGCCGGGTTTCAGCGGCGCGCCTTCCCCGGCGGACCCATAGTGCAGGATGTTGGGTGCGTCATGGAACAGCCGCCCGAGGCCGTGTCCGCAGAAATCGCGCACGACGCTGCAACGCTCGGATTCGGCATAGGTCTGGATTGCCGCGCCGATATCGCCGGTTGTCGCGCCGGGGCGCACCGCATCGATGCCGCGCAGCAGCGATTCATAGGTGATGTCGATCAGCCGCTCCGCGCGCCGCGAAATCGGGCCGACCGGATACATGCGGCTTGAATCGCCATGCCAGCCATCGACCACCAGTGTTATGTCGATGTTGATGATGTCGCCCTCGCGCATCGGCTTGTCGCCGGGGATGCCGTGGCACACAACATGGTTGAGCGAGGTGCAGATCGATTTCGGGAAGCCGCGATAGTTCAAGGGCGCGGGGTAGGCGCCATTGTCCATGGCGAACTCGAAGGCGATGTCGTCCAGGTGTGCCGTCGTCACGCCCGGCTGGACATGCTCCACCATGAGGTCGAGCGCTTCGGCGGCAAGACGGCCCGCCTTGCGCATGCCCTCGAAACCTTCGGCTCCATGGAGTTTGATTGCACCGGTGTTGCGGACCGGAACATCGGCGGCGTCGACAAAGGTCATGAACATTTCCCGGTGAAAACAGCTTGTTTGCAAGGGAATATAGGCCATCGCCCTGCTTCGGGCAAAGGGAGAGCTTTACGGCGCGATAATTTTGACAGGGGTTGTGACCCGGATTGCTTCCGGCGACACATCGCAGGCATAGCAGACCGCCTCCACACCCGCCTTGCGCGCTTGCGCGAAGGCTTGTCCGTAAGCGGGGTCGATGTCTGTTGCGAGCGTGAAGCGGTCGCAGTCGCCACGCTGGACGAGATAGACCATGACGGCGCGCGCGCCTTCTGTTGCCATGTCTGCCAGCTCGGCCAGATGTTTGGCGCCGCGCGTAGTGACGGAATCGGGAAACTCTGCCAGTCCCGGTTCGCGGACCAGATGCACGTTCTTCACCTCGACGTAGCAGGGCGGGCGCGCCTCATCCTCCAGCAGCATGTCGATGCGGCTGTTGCGGCTGCCATAGCGCACCTCGCGGCGCAGGCCGGCATATCCCGAAAGCTCCGGTATCGCGCCATCGGTGATCGCGGCCTCGACAAGCCGGTTGGGGTGGGCGGTGTTGATGCCGACCCGCGCCGGGCCCCTGCCATCGTCAACCTCGACCATCTCGAGGCTGTATTTCAGTTTGCGCTTGGGGTCGTCGCTGAGCGACAGCCAGACCGGGATGCCGGGATCGGCAAGCCCCGTCATGGCGCCGGGGTTGGCGCAATGGGCGGTGATCGTCTCGCCGTTATCGAGCGTGACGTCGGCGAGGAACCGCTTGTAGCGTTTCACAAGACGGCCGGGAATGAGGGGCTTTTCGAACTGCATGATCGAAGCGGTGTGCCCCGCCGCAGGCCACGCTGCAACCTTTGATCCCGCGTTATCCACGCAAGTCTTGCGCGTTCGCTTTGCGTGCGGTCTATCATTGCGCCCGAAACAGACCGGAGCGTCAGGAATGAACAAGAAAACCGCCGACGAGGTTCATGCCGCTATCCTCGTGATCGGCGACGAAATCCTCTCCGGGCGCACCAAGGACAAGAACATCGGCTATATCGCCGAATATCTCACCGCCATCGGCATAGATGTGCGCGAGGTGCGTGTCGTTCCCGATGACGCGCCCGGGATCGTCGCAGCCATCAACGCGCTGCGCGAGCGCTACGATTATCTCTTTACCACCGGCGGCATCGGCCCGACACATGACGACATCACCGCCGATTGCGTGGCGGCGGCCTTCGGCGTGAAGCTTGAGGTGCGCGACGACGCGGTCGCGCAGATGAAAACGCGTTATCCGGAAATGGAGCTGACGCCGGCGCGCCTGCGCATGGCGCGCATTCCCGACGGCGGCGAACTGATCGTGAATTCGGTCAGCGGCGCGCCGGGCTTCAAGATCGGCAACGTCATTGTCATGGCCGGTGTGCCGAAGATCATGCAGGCGATGCTGGATGCGGTCGCGCCGACGCTGAAAGGCGGCAGGCCGCTGCTGTCGGAAACCCGTTCGGGGGCGATCAAGGAAGGTGATATCGCCGAAGCCCTGGGCGAGCTGCAGAAGCGCTTTCCAGAGACGATGATGGGCAGCTACCCCGGCTATGGCGACAAGGGCTTCAACACGTCGATTGTCGTGCGGGCGCGCGACAGGGCGGTGCTGGATGAAGCTGTGGCGCAAGTGGAAAAGATGATTGCCGCCGTAACGGCGAAAACGTGAGTTAAACCAAGGAGAGACGATGGAAGGTTCAACATATCCGGGGCCGGAGAAGATATTTCCCGTGTCATGGGAGCAGTTCCACCGGGATTCGCGGGCGCTGGCCTGGCGGCTCAATTCGGCTGGGCCGTTCACCTGCATCATCGCGATCACGCGCGGCGGGCTCGTGCCGGCGGCGATCGTTGCGCGCGAACTTGGCATCCGGACCGTGGAAACCTTCTGCGTCGCCTCCTATCACGAGGAGACGAAGCAGGGCGATCTGAAGATTCTGAAGAACGTTTCGCCCGATCTCGTGACCGGCGGCGGCAAAGGGCTGCTTGTGGTCGACGATCTCGTCGATACCGGGCGTACCGCGCAGGTTGTGCGCGAAGCGCTACCCAACGCGCATTTCGCCACCGTCTACGCCAAGCCTAAGGGCCGCCCGCTGGTCGAGACCTTTATCACCGAGGTCAGCCAGGACACCTGGATCTATTTCCCCTGGGACCTCGATCTTGCCTTCCGCCCGCCGATTTCCGAAGTGGGGCGGTAGGGGTATTGTTTCGCTGGGTCAGCGTTTTTCGGCTAAACTGTAGCGATACGGTTTTCGGAGACCGCTATGTCGAAGTGGCTTGCAGCTCTGGCGGTGATCGCCGCCCTTGGCGGGGCGGGGCTGTATGTGCTCGGCGGCAGCCTGACAACGACATTCGAGAATGTGGGTTCACCTCTCGACCCGGAGCCAGGCAAGGCCAATGACGACGACGTTCCAGGTGTTCCGTCTGCCTGGCCCGACGCGGATGTGTCCCCGGATGGTGGCGGCTCTTTCCCCGATACGCCGGGACCGGAAAAGCCTGCTCCCTCCGGGCCGCCGGACGCGCCGTCTGTTCCGGCCGATCCGCGCCAAGCGGAAACCGCGTTCTGGCAGTCTGTCATGGCCAGCGACGACCCGGAGCTTTACCGCGCTTATCTGCGGCAATATCCCGATGGCCTGTTCTCAACGATCGCACGCGCTCAACTGGAACGGATGAGCGCGCAGTCGCCGGCGCCGCAACCATCGATGCCCGCGCCGAACGCTCCGCCACGCGACAGTGCGGATCAGGGGTTTCCATGGCCGCCGCCCAAAGCATCCGCGCGTCATGTCATCGACCTCGACCATATCCCCGGTATCGTTGCCGGAAAGGCGACGATTGGCGATATTTCGGACGCCATCGTGAGCGCCCTCGAGAGGGCTGGATATTTCGACCGCAGTTACTTCGAACTTGAGCACGGCGCAGCCATCGTGACGCGGCTGGAGCGCATTCGCGCCGACGGATATCCGCAGGACGGCGATGCGCGCTGGCCGCTTTCGGTAAGCGATACGCGGGAGTTTTCGCTTGCCGCCATGCTCAAGGGCCTGTTCTTCGCCGATCCGGGCTTTTTCCGCGTCATCGTTTTCATCATATCGGATCAGCCTTTCCGGGAATCCGGGCAAGCGCCTACGGCTCAGGAAGCGACCGAGTGGCTTAACAAGGGTTTCAATACCTTGCCCGAAAGCGCGGCTGCTAGGCCCAGCACGGCACGCCATGCCGTCACGGCCCTGATCTATGAATTCGAGCGCGCCGCCGATGACGAGCAGGCATACCAGCTCGTGCCGGGGCAGCTTCCCGGCGCCACGCATATCCGGCGCGCCGGCATCCGGCTTGGTGCCGCGCAAGACGCCCCGAAGAACGGCGGTCAGTGACATGGCGTATTCAGAAGATACAAAGGTTCGCTCGGTTTTCCTGAGCTACCGCCGGGATGATACGGCGGGCACCGTTGGCCGTGTTCATGACAGGCTGAGGGCCGTACTTCCTGATCTCTCGATCTTCCTCGATGTGGACGATATCGCGCCGGGGCTTGATTTTGCCGAAGCGATGTACGGCCGCCTGTCTGAAAGCGATGTGGTGCTCGTCTTCATCGGCAAAGCATGGGAGGCGCGGCAGGCCGACGGTTCGCGGCGCATAGACGATCCCGAAGATCATGTCAGGCAGGAAGCCGCCAGCGCACTTGCCGGTGGAACCCGGGTCATTCCGGTGCTTGTCGACAGGCCGGCGATGCCGAGGGCGAAAGACCTGCCGGCAGATCTTGCCGGCCTTCCCAGGCTGAATGCCAGCGTTTTGCGGCATGCTTCATTCGCCCAGGACCTCGGTCAGCTCTTTTCAGAGGCATTCGGCGTTCATGCCGGGGTGGAAACGTCAAAAGCCGGACGGTTTTTCCGCCTGTTTGCGGGCGGTCTTGCCGGTTATGGCGTCACCGCGCTTGCGCTTGTTCTTCTGGCGATCGCCCATAGGGAGGTCACCGGAAAGGCGCTGAACACAACGATCGGGAACGCCGGGACGCTTGCTTTCCTGATTGTGGCGGCTGCTTTCGGCACGTGGTTGTCGCGGCGCTTTTACCGCTGGATTATGCGGCAAGGTGCTTGACGAACGCTGATCGAACCGCTTGTTCTCTTCTACACGCGGGCGTGGTGGAATTGGTAGACACAAGGGACTTAAAATCCCTCGGCTTTCAAGCTGTGCGGGTTCGAGTCCCGCCGCCCGCACCATTTGTTTTATCTCGCGCCAGTCCGCTTCGCCCGTTGCGCTCCAAGGGGACAAAAAGGTGGCCGCTCGCGCAGCCGCGCTTCTGGCGCTGCGCGCCTTTCTTGTTTATGCCTTGCCGCCAACACCAATTCACAATTTGAGAGGCGTAGATTCATGAGCGGCTTACCTGCCTGCCCCAAGTGTTCTTCCGCGTATACCTATGAGGATGGCGCGCTTCTCGTGTGTCCGGAATGCGCACATGAATGGTCGGCGGATGCGGCCGCGCAGGGCGATGGGCCCGTGCATACCGACGCTAATGGAAATGTTTTGGCCGACGGCGACACCGTGACGGTGATCAAGGATC
>JAGRLC010000081.1 GCA_020441995.1 Rhodobiaceae bacterium | reverse complement strand
GCTTCAAGGCGATGGCCCGGCGCAACCGCCTGCTTGGCGAATGGGCGGCTGAAAAGCTCGGGCTTTCAGGCGACGAAGCGGCGGCCTATGCCAAGACCGTTGTCATGGCCGATTTCGAAGAGCCGGGCGACGAGGACGTTTTCCGTAAAGTCCGCGCCGATTTCGACGCCAAGAACGTCGATCAGAGCGACCACCAGATCCGCCGCACCATGGATGAACTGCTGGCCGTTGCGGTCGAACAGATCCAGCGCGAAGCCTGAGCCAAGCCGCAATCATGGCCACGCCCACGCTTGCCCGCCGCCTCAAGGCCGGCGAGACGTTGCTGACCGGCTGGGTGCAGCTTGCCGACCCGCTTGTGGCGGAGGCGGTCGCCGCAAGCGGCTTTCCCGTCGTCAATATCGATTGCCAGCACGGTTACACCGGCTACGAGGCGATGAAAGCCAACCTGTTTGGCGTCATCGCCGGCGGTGGCACGCCGATCGTGCGTATCCCGCACGGGGATTTCGCCTTTGCCGCGCGCGCGCTCGACCTCGGTGCGGAAGCCATTATCGCACCGATGATCAATTCGGCCGCGGATGCGCGACGCTACGTGGAAGCGGTGAAATATCCTCCCGTTGGCGAGCGCAGCTGGGGACCGTCGCGGATGACGCATGTCTGGGGCATGGACAAGGACCAGTGGCTGAAAGAAGCCAATGAGCTTCAGCTTGCTCTTGCCATGATCGAGACGCGCGCCGCCGTTGAGGCGGTCGACGAGATCGCGGCGGTCGAAGGCATCGACGGGCTGTTCATCGGCCCGGCTGACATGTCGGTATCGGCCAGCCAGGGCGCGGCGATGGACCCTGAGAACGATAGTGTTCTGAAGACCATGGATGCGGTGGCGGAGGCCTGCAACCGTCATGGCAAGTACGCCACCGGCTATGCCCAGAGCCCGAAACTGGCCGACGAATATCGCAAGCGCGGATTCCGGCTTATCTCGTGTGGAAGCGATTACCGCTTCATCTGCGCCGGTGCGGCCGCAACCCTGAAGCAATTCGGCAACTGAGTTTCGCCACGCCGACTTTCTCCTTGTGAAGCTGTCCCGCACTGTCCGATAATGAGCCGAATAGCGGACGAATAGCCCGCAAGAGTGGCGGGGAGGCCGTTTTGGATCAGAAAACCAACAATCTCGACAGCAAGGATGAAATCGCCGAGGGACGCAGCGCGGCCCTGGACCGGCTGATTTCTCTTGTGGAATCTGCGGGTTCCATCGAGTCGATCACCGACAAGTATTTCACCAACACGCGCCGGATCGTCGATTCAAACCGCTCCGCCACCGCCAGCTATGCGGTGTTCATGCGCCGCCGTATCATTGCGGCGCTTGAACCGGCCAAGCGGTTGCTTGGGCGCTATGTGCCCGAAGCCGAGGTGAAGACCTATTATCCCGAGGGCGCGCTGGTGCCTTCCGAGAAGAAACTGCTGAAGATCGACGTGCCGTTTGCGCGCATGTCCGAGGCCGAGACGCTGTTGCTGCAGAAGGTGGGCTTTCCCTGCGTTTGCGCCAACAACGCCTTCGAGATGTGCCGCGCGGTGCCGTATGCCGCCTTCATCGACATGCACGCCCGCCATGCGAGCGGTGCGGAGATGAACCTGCTGGCGGCCTATGGCGCTTCGGTCGGTTCCGATGCCGCGCGTAAGGAAAACCCGGATGTACGCGGGTTCACCAGTTCCTCGCAGGACCTGACAGCCCCGCTCTACGGCCAAAAGCTGGGCACCGGCACGATGCCCCATGCGCTTGTCGGTTATACCGATGGCGATGTGGTTCAGGCGCTGAAATATCTCGCGCCGATCCTGCCGGAAGAGGCTCCCGTTATCGGCCTTGTCGACTATCGCGGCACGGAGATTTCGGATTCGCTTGCCGCGGCGCGCTGGTTCTACGAGGAAGCCAGGCTGCAGGACGAGGGGCGCGTTTTCGGCGTCCGGCTCGACACCCACGGCGCCCGCTTCGCCGAAGGGCTCGATTACGACAAATCCATCGATGTGGTGGGCGAGTGGATGGACGTCGACGGCGAATACAACATCGCCGAAGCCGTGCTGGGAACGCGGGCGTTCCACCTCGATGTCGGCAACGTCATCGTCGACCGCGTACGCCGTCTTCTGTTCGGTACCGGGGTATCGATTGCCTCGATCATCAATACGCGGCGCGAACTCGACAAGGCCGGCTACAGACAGGCGCAGATCGTTGCGTCATCCGGCTTCGACCTGCAGAAATGCCAGGTGGTCGGCGCCGTGCGCGCGCCGGTCGATGCCATCGGTACAGGATCGTTCCTGCCCGGAACCCTTTCGGAGACCTATGCCACCGCCGATGTCATCGCCTACGATGGCAACAAACGCGTCAAGGTCGGGCGGGAATTCCTCTACGACTAGGGGCCTGACCGAGACTATTCCGCAGGAACGATGCGCGTGTTCTCCGGCATATTCCGGAAGCGCTGGATCAAGGTCATGCCGATTCTTGCGGGCCAGAAAAGTACGGCTCCGAGCCCACTGAACGCGCCGCAAAATGCCTGTGCGCGAACGCTCCGGCCGATGCGATCATAGTAGGCCAGATCGATTGAACCGTTCGAGAGGCGGCGGATTTCGGTTTCTTCGTGCATTTCGTTTCCCTCCTGTTTGCGGGTGACAGGGAGAGGCTAAGCGGCCAGACTGATCGCCGCTTGGAGAAACCCATGATTTTTCTTTGAGAAGCCCTGGATTTCTCCTCGGTCAGCGGAGCATGCGGCAATGATCTACCGTTTCGGGGCGTTCACGCTTGATACGCGGACATGCGAGCTCGAGTGCGACGGACAGGCGGTTGCCGTGGAGCCACAGGTGTTCGGAGTGCTCCATCATCTGATTGCAAACCGGGACCGCGTTGTTTCCCGTGATGACCTGATTTCAGATGTCTGGAAGGGGCGGATCGTTTCCGATGCAACGTTGAGCAGCCGCATCAGCGCTGCCCGTATCGCTGTCGGCGATACGGGAGACGAGCAGGCCATAATCCGAACCCTGCCGCGGCGCGGGTTCCGTTTCGTTGCGGATGTCGAGGAAGTTGCGATCGCCCCGCCAGCCAGCGGTAATCCGGCTCCTGTTGCAGGCGGCACTGAACCGGAACGACGCCAGAAAGTGCAGTTTTGCCGCTCGGCAGACGGCACGGGCATTGCTTTTGCCACGATCGGAGAAGGGTATCCGCTTGTTCGGGCGGGACATTTCCTGACGCACCTTGAGTATGACTGGAACAGCCCGTTGTGGCGCCCCTTTTTGAATGAACTTGCCAGTCGTTTCCAGGTCATACGATACGATCAGAGAGGCATCGGCTTGTCTGACTGGTCAGTGGCGAATTGGCAGCTTGACCGGTTCGTGGAGGATCTCGAAGCGGTCGTGGATGCCGCTGGCATAGACCGTTTTGCGCTTTACGGCACTTCGCAGGGCGCCCCGATCTCCATTGCCTACGCCATGAGGCATCCCGATCGGGTCAGTCATCTCTTGCTGCAGGGAGGCTATGCGCAGGGGCGTCTGGTGCGCGATTCCTTCAGTGAACGCGAACAGGGCGAGGCTATGCTTACATTGATCCGGCATGGCTGGGGAAAACAAGGCAGCCCGTTCCTGAGAGCATTTTCGTCGATGTTCATTCCCGGCGGAACGGCAGAGCAAATCAGTTCATTGACCGAGCTGCAGCGCCGTTCGACGACGGCGGAAAATGCGGCTTTGCTTCGCGAGGCTGTCGACCGCTTCGATGTATCGGATCTGCTTGAGCATATTCGGGTGCCGACCCTGGTCATCCATGCGCGCGACGATGGCGTTCAACCACTCGATGAAGGACGTAAACTCGCATCAGGTATCCCGGGCGCGGAATTCCTGATGCTGGAAAGCGGCAACCATGTCCTGGTACAACATGAACCGGCATGGCCGGCCTATTTCGAAGCGCTCGAGCATTTCGTTGCCGACTGAGGCGTGTTTCTACCAGCGCCGCGTCGGGCGTTTGACAGCAAGCGGACGTTTTCGCTGTTTTTCGCGCAGGAAGACGTAGATGCCAGATCCCGCGATCAGCGCGATGCCTGCGCCTGTCATCGGGCCGGGGAATTCGCCCCAGAACAGCCAGCCCCAGAAGATCGCCATCGGCAGTTCGACATATTCGAACGGCGCGATCGTCGCGGCGTTGGCTGACTTGTAGGCCGCCGACAACGTATAGCTGATCACGGCCGACACGACTCCAAGAAGCCCCAGCAGCCAGAGGTCTTGCGGGGCCGGCCAGCGCCATGCACGAAACAGGAATTCGATGCTCGGGTTTGCCGTGCCTTCCGCAAAGCGCCCATCGCCGCATGCGATCCAGAAAGCGGAGCTGACTGCGACGAAGGCGAGCTGGATATAGACCGCGAGCGCCGAAGACTTCGTCGAAATCCCGAGTTTGCGCGTGAGGATCTGCGTCAGTGCGTAGGCGAGAGCCGCTACGACCGGCAGGAGGGCGACCATGATGTTCGCATCCGACATCATGGAAGAGCCCGGCTGCAGCATGACCAGAACACCGGCAAAGCCGATCACGACGGCAACAAGCCGGCGCCCGCCAACTTTTTCGCCGAGGATCGGTATCGACAGCAGCGTGATGAACAGCGGGGCGACGAAGAACAGCGCCGTCGCGTCGGCGAGCGGGATTGCCGCAATCGCTAGGAAATAGGTCATGTTGGCGATAACGATCAGCATGCCGCGCAGGGCATGCAGAAACGGTTTGTCGGTACGCAGGATAGAGAGACCGCCATCGAAAGCGACGAGGATCAGGCACAAAATCAGCCCGATCGTGGCGCGCGCGAAGATGATCTCGTGCAGGGGATAGCCGCCGGCAAGCTGCTTGATCAGCATGTCGTTGATCGAAATCGCCAGCATGGCGACGACGATCAGCGCAATCCCGAGCGTTGCATTGTCGGTGTGGGATGCGTTCGCCATAGTCATGGATGCATCCCTGTTGGCATTGGGAACAGGCGATCAAGGCCGCCCGCGGACGCTATCCGCAAGCACTCGTTCATTCCAGCAAGTTTTTCCGGATCGCGGGCCTGCAGGTGGTTTACAGGCGTCCGAGGAACGCGGTGAAGGTCATCAGCCCTTCCGGCCAGGGGCCATGGCCGCTGTCGGCGTTGATGTGGCCGGCGTCGCCCGCATCGACGAGCAGCGAGCCCCACGCATTGGCAAGATCGCCGGCGGCTTCATGGCTCGCGTAGGGATCGGTCTTGCTTGCCGCCATCAGCGAGGGAAACGGCAACGGATCGCGCGGAACGGGCAGGAAGTCCTTTGCGTCAGGCGCCATTTTGAGGCGGGTTTCCAGATCCGGCGGAGCGGCGAGGAATGCGCCGCGTATATTCAGGTTCGCCAGTTTCGGCGCGGCATGGGCCAGCGCGATTGTTCCCAGCGAATGGGCAACGAAGACCACCGGGCGGCTGGTCTTGGCGACATGCTCGAGGATGCGGCCCGTCCATGCGTCGGGTGTGGGTTTGTCCCACTCGTCCTGCTCGACGACCTGCGCCGAGGCGATGCGGCTTGCCCAGCGGCGATACCAGTGATCCTCGGTGCCGCCACCCAGGCCGGGCAGGATCAGAAGGTCGGCCTCGCGCGCTTTCATGCCGGTACGCCCTGTGTCCTCAAGCTTCCGATGAACCGAAGACGCGTTTGAAGATCGTGTCGACGTGCTTGTAATGATAGCCGAGGTCGAACAGCGCCTCCAGTTCCGCGTCGGACAGCTTCGCGGACACGTCCCCGTCGTTCTTCAGGAAGGTCAGGAAGTCGCCTTCGCCGCGCCACACCGGCATGGCGTTGCGCTGTACCAGGCGGTAGGCATCCTCGCGGCTGACGCCGGCCTCGACGAGGGCCAGAAGCACGCGCTGGGAATGCACCAGCCCGCCAAGCGCGTCGAGGTTCTTCTGCATGCGTTCCGGGTAGACCAGCAGCTTGTCGATGACGCCTGTGAGGCGGGCGAGCGCGAAGTCGAGGGTCACCGTGGCATCGGGGCCGATCATGCGTTCGACGGAGGAGTGAGAAATATCGCGTTCGTGCCAGAGCGCGACGTTCTCCATGGCGGGCAGGGCGTAGGCGCGCACCATGCGGGCAAGGCCGGTGAGATTTTCCGTCAGGACCGGATTGCGTTTGTGCGGCATCGCCGAGGAGCCCTTCTGGCCCGGCGAGAAATATTCTTCCGCTTCAAGTACTTCGGTGCGCTGCAGATGGCGCACTTCAACCGAAAGCCGCTCGATGGAGGAGGCGATGACGCCCAGCGTCGCAAAGAACATCGCATGCCGATCGCGCGGGATCACCTGCGTTGAAACCGGCTCCGGCGTCAGGCCGAGCTTGTCGGCGACATAGGCTTCGACGCGCGGATCGATGTTGGCGAAAGTGCCGACGGCGCCCGACAGCGCGCAGGTGGCGATCTCCTCGCGGGCGGCTTCAAGCCGCGCCTTGCAGCGGGCGAACTCGGCATAGGCCTCCGCCATCTTCAGGCCGAACGTCACGGGCTCGGCGTGGATGCCGTGGCTGCGGCCGATGGTCGGCGTCATCTTGTGCTCGAAGGCGCGCTTGCGGATGGCCGCCAGCAAGGCATCGAGGTCTGTCAGCAGGATGTCGGTGGCGCGCGCAAGCTGGACGTTGAAACAGGTGTCGAGCACATCCGACGACGTCAGCCCCTTGTGGACGAAGCGGGCGTCCTCGCCGACATGCTCGGCCAGATGCGTCAGGAAAGCGATGACATCGTGCTTCACCTCGGCCTCGATGGCGTCGATACGCGCGACATCGAACTCGGCCCTGGAGCCACGCTCCCAGATCGTGTCGGCGGCGGATTGGGGAATCTCGCCGATTTCGGCCATCGCCTTGGCGGCATAGGCTTCGATTTCAAACCAGATGCGGAATTTCGTTTCGGGCTGCCAGATGGCAACCATATCGGGGCGGGAATAACGCGGGATCACGGCAATCGTCCGTAGTGATGGGCGGCTGGAATCGCCGCCTTGGGAAAGCGATGGCCGTTTAAGTAACAGAGCCTTCCGCGCGGCTCAATCAGCGAAGGGGATTAGGATAGCGAAGAGGATCGGGCAGCGAAGGGAGGGGGGTAAAACCTCAGAAAGAGACCGGAACTGCGATCACGCGGCGGTCGGGGCCTTCGAAGCCAACTTTCATGACGCTGATCATGGCAACCGCGCGGCCGAAAGGCGGGTCCATCGGCATGACGACGCCCGCGACCTGATAGTCGAGCGGGCAACTGCGGCTCTTGGGGATCGAATTATCGCGGTAGACCTCGATACCATCAAGCGCCAGAGCAAAGCCGAAGGTTGGCGCGAAGGAAGCGCACATTTCCTGATCGGGAAGGTTGATGGTTGTCAGCGCGAGTTTACGGGTCGGGTCGATATGCGGGAAGACCGGGGCGGCATGGAAAGCGAGTGCATGGCGGTTGCCGTCTTCCTCGCCCGGCGGGTCCAGTGCGACGACGCGGCCTGGCTGCGAAATGCCGTAATCGGCCAGTGCGCCGGACGCTTCGGCATGAACCTCGGCCAACGCCTGTCCGATGCTGGCGGATTCGTCCTCGATCAGCGTGCGGAATGGTGCGCCGCCGACATATTTGTCCTGGTCGAGGTCGATGACGTACAGCGCGGCATAGGGAAAGCCGGAGCCATCCTGACGGCCGTATTCGGCGAATGCATAGTGGCTGGCGTCATCGGAGAAGCCGACGATCTGCCAGGCGGCGAGATCGCCGGCGCTGGCGCGCGAGGGCAGCAGTGCCAGGATCGCGGCCAGCACGAGAAGGATTGCCGCCAGCGTCAGGCGAAGCCTGCTGTCCGGCAGTTTCCGGGTCACTGGATATGCCATACCTATTTCCTCCGGTTCGGCAGCGGCAGAGCCGCCATGTCCGGCGCGCCGGCATGAAACCGGCCGCTACGGTAACGCCAGTGAAGCGTTTCGGGGATGAACCCACGATGAACGGGGGAAGCTTGCTGGAGTCGCTTCGTTTTCCGCGAAAACCGGTTCCCGCTTTTTCGCGGCGCTCTAAGCGAAACGGTCTTTCCAGGCGGGGGGCATGGTGGAGGAGGGTGGCGTTTGCGCGCCGTGAACGCCGCGCGCGACGGCCCGTGCAAGACAGTGCGCGGCTTCGGTTCCGATAGCCACGAGGTCCGCGAGCGGGTCCGTGAGTGGTATTTTCCCGGTGGCGATCGCGAAGACGATATCGCCGTCCAGCGGTGTGTGGACGGGATGCAGCGCACGCGCCAGCCCGTCCTGCGCCATCACCGCCATGCGCCGCGCCTGGACCTTGGTGAGCGCGGCGTCGGTTGCAACGATACAAAGCGTGGTGGACGCTCCGGCCATGCCCTTTGCGCGTGGTTTCAGGGCGTCCGGGGAAACCGTTTGCGGCAGGCCCGGACCGCCGAATTCATCGCCCCGCTCATATGCGGCCGCCCAGAATTGCTTCGTGTCGCCGATGGTTGCCGAGCCCGCCGCATTTACGGCGGCAAGGGCGGCGACGGTGAATGAACCGCATTTTGACGATGCGCTGCCGAGCCCGCCACGCAGGGTGGCGGTTGTTGCTCCATAGCCGGCACCTGCAGAGCCTTGCCGGAATGTGTCTCCCGCAGCGTTGCAGGCCTGAACGGCCAGATCACGATACAGGCTGCCTGCAATGTTCGACTTGTCGCCACCGTTGTTCAGATCGAACAGGATCGCGCCCGGTACGATGGGAACATTGGCCGCGCCAACGACGAATCCGCGCCCGCGTGCTGCAAGCCAGGCCATGACGCCGGAGGCGGCTTCGAGGCCGAAGGCCGAGCCGCCTGAAAGCGCTATCGCGTCGATTGTCTCGACCGTCATTTCCGGGTTGAGCAGGTCGGTTTCGCGCGTGCCGGGCCCGCCGCCGCGCACGTCGCATGCCGCGACGCAAGGCTCGTCGCATATGACAACGGTCACGCCGGAGATCGCGCCAGCGTCATGGGCATTGCCAACCGAAACTCCGGCGATGTCTGTCAGATCGTTTTTCATGCGGCAAACATGGCGGATGCGGGGAACGGGGTAAAGCGGTCAGGCCGCAACCAATGACCGGCAGGCTTCGACCAGTTTCTGCAGTTCTTCCTCGGTGTTGTAATAATGGGGCGAGGCGCGGACCAGCGTAGGAAGGTTGCGCGCAGTTGCATCGAGCAGGGTGCTGGAGGGGTTGGACCTGCTGACGTTGATACCCAAACCCGCCATATGCGCCTTCACATCGTCTGCCTCGCGGCCGGCAACTGAAAACGTAACGATGGCCGCCGGGTCGGGTCCGAGGTCATAAACATCGACGCCCGGAATTTCGCTCAAGTCTGCTCGCAACTGACTGCCCAGCATGCGGCAGCGCTGTTCGATCCCGTCGATGCCGACGTTCAGGGCATAGTCTACCGCTGCGCCAAGCCCGTAATGTGCGGCGTAATTGTTCTCCCACGTCTCGAAGCGGCGCGCATCTGGACGCAGGTCATATCGGTCCAACGCCACCCATGGGGCCCCGAAATGGTCGATGAGCGGTGGATGCAGTTTTCCCAGTATCTTGCGTCTTACGTAGAGAAACCCTGTGCCGCGCGGCGCCCGCAGGAATTTGCGGCCCGTTGCCGAAAGCATATCGCATCCGAGGTCTTCAACATTCACGGCCATCTGCCCAACGGCCTGACAAGCGTCCAGAAGATACGGAATACCGTATTTGCGGGCGATGCGGCCGACTTCGGCTGCGGGATTGATCAGACCGCCGTTGGTCGGGACCCATGTGATGGCGATGAGGCGGACCCGCTCGTCGATCATCTCTTCCAGCGCGGCGGGATCGAGGACGCCGTTTTCATCATCCGGGATAATATCTATGACGGCCCCGGTTTGCCGCGCGACATGCAGGAAAGCGACATAGTTCGCGGCGTATTCGGCGCGCGCCGTCAGGATACGGTCTCCGGCGGCGAACGGCTGGGCATAGAAAGCCATCTGCCATGCGATAGTCGCATTTTCGGCAAGAGCGATTTCGTCTCGGCTTGCACCGATCAGCCGGGCAACGCTGTCATAGACGGCGGTATGCTGGTCCCGGGTTTCCTCGGCGGCTTCATAGCCTCCGATCATAGCCTCGCGGTCGAGGTGGGTTTTTACCGCATCGAGGACAGGGGTGGGCATCAGCGCCGCACCGGCATTATTGAGATGCACGCGATGCGCCACGCCGGGCGTTTCCCGCCGCAATTTCCCGATATCGATCATGAGAATTTGCACCGTTGTATGCGTGAATGAAAAAGAAGCCCGCGTGGTGCGCACGCGGGCTTCCGTATTCTGTCAGGCCAACGCCTTGAGATGATTACATCTCGGCGTACTTGCCGTCCTTCCAGACGTACCAGACGTAGGAGGCTTCGGTGACGTCACCCTTGTCGTCGAAGGCGATCGGGCCGAGAACGGTTTCGTACTTGCCCTCGTTGAGCTTGGCGACGACCGCGTCATAGTCGGTCGAACCGGCGGCGTTGGCCGCGTCGGCCCAGATCTTCATCGCCGCATAGGTGTACAGCGTGTAGCCTTCCGGGTTGATGCCCTTGGCCTTGAACTTGTCGACCACTTCCTTGGCGGCGGCGAACTTCGTCGGGTCCGGAGCAAAGGTCATCAGCGTGCCTTCGCCGGCATCGCCGGTGATGCCCCAGTACTCGTCGG
>JAGRLC010000080.1 GCA_020441995.1 Rhodobiaceae bacterium | reverse complement strand
ATGCGCATCATCGAAGGCCACAAGGGCTGCTACGAATACGAGACCGTTTTCACCGGCCTGGAGGGGCACGGCTCCGCGCCGGATCGCGGCGTCAATGCCGTTGAATACGCCGTGCGCTACATCTCAAAGCTGATGGAACTGCAGCAAACTCTGAAAGACAACGCGCCGCAGGGCAACCGCTTCGATCCGCCATGGACGACACTGCAGATCGGCCGCATCAATGGCGGCAACGCGCGCAACACCATCGCCGGAATGTGCAGTGTGGACTGGGAGATGCGCCCGGTACGCAATGCGGATGCGGCGTTCGTCAAATCCGGCATCGAGGCCTACCGCGACGAAGTCTTGCTGCCGGCGATGCGCGCCATTCATCCCGACGCCGATATTCTCACCCATGTGATCGGTGAAGTCTGCGGACTTGAACCCGCCGACGACAACGAGGCGCGCAGGATCGTATCGGAACTTGTCGGAGACAATGAAGCGGACGTCGTCGCCTTCGGCACCGAGGCCGGTCTGTTTCAGGAGATCGGCATGTCGGTCGTGGTCTGCGGACCCGGCTCCATCGAACAGGCGCATAAGCCGGATGAGTTCATAACTACCGGGGAACTTCAGCGCTGCCTCGACATGCTGGAAGGATTGACCACCAGGATTGCCGCCTGACCGTAAGACCTGCCGCCCAGGCGCGTTCAAACGTTAGGCGCAACTGCGGATAACCCTATTTCATAGTCCAGATACGTGCCCTGTTCCCGCCATAGCGGCGGTGCATTAGATTGCGTGAACTGATTGGGCCTTGGCCATATTCCGGGAAACGAACACCAATGTCGGCATTTCGGCAATTGCTACTGATAGCTGTTCTGGCCATAGCCGCTTTCGGCGGATATCAGGCCTGGCAGCGTTATGACGCCGCAGACGGTGGCGGCAATGCCGCGGCCGGCAAGCAGCAGGGCCGCGAACGCCCGGCGATACTTGTCGAGGTGCAGCCGGTTGGCAGGCGCACCATGTCGACAACAGTCGAAGCGGTCGGAACCACCATTGCGGCGAAATCCGTCGAGATTGTCTCTCTCACCGACGGGCGCATCCGCGAACTGCTGTTCCGCTCGGGTCAGAAGGTTGCGCAGGGCGACAGGCTGGTTGAACTCGATCGCGACATGCAGGAAGCCGACGCCACCGAGGCCGAGGCCGCCAGGGTGCGTATTCAAGCCGAGCTGGAGCGGGCAAAGAGCCTGTTCGGCAACAAGATTGTCTCCGCTGCGCGTGTCGAGGAACTGACGGCGCAGCTTGCCGCCGCCGAAGCCCAGCTCAAGCGCTCCAACCGTCAACTGGACGACCGGACGATCCGCGCCCCCTTCGCGGGAACCGTGGGCCTTAACCGCGTCGACATCGGCGCGCGTATCACGGAAAGCACCGTCATCACCACGCTCGACGACCTGTCCCACGTCGAGGTCGAGTTCACGATTCCCGAAAGCCTGTTCGGCATCGCGCGCATCGGCCATACCGTCGAGGCGCGCACCGCCGCCTATCCCGACCGTGTCTTCACCGGAAAAGTCATCGAGATTGACAGCCGTATCGATGCGGCGAGCCGCGCTTTCCATGTCCGCGCCGACCTTCCCAACGAAGACGGAGCATTGCCCGCCGGCATGTTCATGCAGGTCTCCATGTCGCTGACAGGCGGCGAAACCACCGTCATCCCGGAGGAGGCCGTGATCGCGGAATCCGGCGCCGCTTATGTTTTCGTCGTTGAGGAAGACAAGGCATCGCGCAGGCAGATCGAGCTTGGCCGCCGGGCCTTCGGCATCGTCGAAGTGGTCTCCGGAATTGATGCCGATGCGCTCGTCGTCACACGCGGCATCAGCAAGCTGCGCGACGGCATGAGCGTGAAAATCAAGCTTGCGGACGCTGGAACGGGGAGCGGGGGATGACCCTTTCGGAGCTGTCCGTCCGGCGCCCGGTCCTTGCCGGCGTCGTCAGTATGCTGATCTTCGTGCTCGGCATTGCCGGGCTGCTCCAGTTGCCGATCCGCGAGCTTCCCGATGTCGATGCCGCTGTGGTGACCGTCACCACCACATATACCGGCGCGTCTCCCGGCGTTATCGACACCGACATCACCGAAATCATCGATGCCGCCGTTGCCGGTGTCAGCGGCGTCAAAACGATCAACTCCGAATCCCGGCGCGGGCGCAGCCAGACAACGATCGAATTCGAACTGGGCCGCGATATAGACGACGCCGCCGGTGATATCCGCGACGCGGTCGCGCGCGTGCGCGCGCAGTTGCCCGAAGACGCGGAGGAACCGCAGGTCGTCAAAAACGATGACAGCGCCGATCCCGTCATGCGCCTTGCCGTCACCTCGGACCGCATGACGCCGGCGGAAATCACCGACTACATCGACCGCTTCATCAAGGACCGCATCACCACGATCGAGGGCGTGTCGAACGTGCGCATCTACGGTGAGCGCAAGCCCGCCATCCGCATCTGGCTGAACCGCCACGCCATGGCCGCCCGCAACGTGACCGTCGCCGAAATCGAAGCCGCCCTGCGCCGCGCCAATGTCGAGCTGCCCGCCGGCGAACTGGAGTCGAGCACACGGCTCTTCACCATCCGCCTCGACAGCCGCCTGACGAAGATCGAACAGTTCCGCCAGATCGTCATCAAGCGCGTCTCCGGCTTCCCGATCCGGCTGGCCAGCGTTGCCGAGGTGAAACCCGGCGTTGAGGATGATTCCACCATCGTGCGCAACAACGGCGACGTTGCCGTCGGCATCGCCGTGCAGCGCCAGTCGCAGTCCAACACCATCAAGATATCAAGCGCGGTGCGCGAAGAGATCGAGCGCCTGCGCGATGTCCTGCCGGCGGGCATGAACATATCCGTCGGCTCCGACGACGCGTTGTTCGTTGCCGCGTCGATCCGCGAAGTGGCCACCGCGCTTGCCATCTCGCTGGCGCTGGTGATCCTCGTGATCCTGCTGTTCCTGCGCTCGGTGCGTGCAACCCTGATCCCGGCAATCACCATTCCCGTTTCGCTGTCGGGCTGCTTCTTCCTGATCTGGATCCTCGGCTTTTCCATCAACGTACTGGCACTGCTGGCGCTTATCCTGGCAATCGGTCTGGTCGTCGATGACGCCATCGTGCTGCTGGAGAACATCGAGCGGCGGCTGGCAACCGGCGAATCCCGCCTGAAAGCGTCCGTGCTGGGATCGCGGCAGGTGACCTTCGCGATCATCGCCACCTCGGTCACGCTGATCGCCGTCTTCGTGCCGATCTCCTTCCTCAACGGCGCGGCGGGAAAGCTTTTCACGGAATTCGGTTTCGTGATGGCGAGCGCGGTTGCGATCTCGACATTCGTTTCCCTGTCCGCCTGCCCGGCACTGGCCGCAAAGATCCTGAAGTCCAACATGGCAATCAGCGAGGACGACGCGCGCGAGGCGGCGCGCAAGAGCTTCGCCGGGCGCTGGTACAGGCCGGCCCTGGAAAAGGCCATTGGCATGCCGGTTGTTGTCGTGGCGCTGGCGGTGGCATTCTCGGGCGCAGGTATCCTTGCCTATCAGAGCCTGCCGCGCGAACTGTCCCCCAGCGAGGATCGCAGCGTCCTCTTCATCCCCCTCACCGCGCCCCAGGGCAGCACGCTGGCTTACACCGATGCCGAAGCCAAACGGCTCGAAGACCGGATCAATGCGGTTCGCGAGGATCTCGGCATCAACACCGTCTTCGTGTTCTCCGGCAGCTGGGGTCGTCCGTTCCGGTCCTTCATCGTGCTGCGGCTGGAGCCATGGGAAGATCGCGAACTCACCCACAGCCAGGTCATGCAGAAGCTGGTTCCGTTCACGCAAGCCATGTCCGGCGCGCGCGGTTTCCCGGTCAGCCCGTCTGGGCTTGGCCTGCGCGGAAACTCGACGCCGCTGCGCGTGGTCATAGGCGGCGCGGATTTTGATGACGTCAAGCAATGGTCAAAGATCATGCTCGAGAAGGCGGAAGCGAATCCGGGCCTGCGCAACATCGATCTCGACTTTGAGGAAAACCAGCCTCAGATCAGCCTGACGCTGGACCGTGAAAAGGCCAACGATCTTGGTATCGACGTCGATACGCTGGCAGCGACCTTGCAGGCGATGTTCGCCTCACGCGAGGTGAGCACTTATCTGGATCGCGGCCGTGAATATCCCGTTATCCTGCAGGCTTCGGCGCGAGACAGGCGCACGCCGGGCGATATCGGCAATGTCTTCCTGCGCAGCGGAGACGGCGGTTCGCTGGTACCGCTTTCAGCCCTTGTCTCACTCAAGGAAACCACCGAGGCGCCATCGCTGCGCCGCTACAACCGCCTGCCCTCGATCACGCTTTCAGCGGCCCTTGCGGACGGCTACACGCTGGGACAAGCCATCGGCTTCATACAGGAAGCCGCCACCGAATCCCTGCCTCCGGAAGCAAAGATCAGCTTCTCCGGACAAGCGCAGCAATATCAGGAAACCTCAAGCGGCGTTTCCGTGACCTTCGCGCTGGCGATCCTGATCGTCTTTCTCGTTCTGGCTGGACAATTCGAAAGCTTCATTCAGCCGCTGGTGATCATGCTCAGCGTGCCACTGGCAATTGCCGCGGCGGTGCTTGCATTGTGGTTCAGCGGCATGACGCTGAACATCTACAGCCAGATCGGCATCATCCTGCTGATCGGCCTGATGGCCAAGAACGGCATCCTGATCGTGGAATTCGCCAACCAGCTTCGCGATGAAGGGCTTGAGGTGCGTGACGCCGTGATCGAGGCGTCGATCATCCGTTTGCGCCCGATCGTCATGACAGTCATCTCGACCGTTTTCGGGGCCGTGCCGCTGGTGCTGGCGTCGGGCGCCGGCGCCGAAAGCCGTCAGGCCATTGGGACCGTGATCATCGGTGGACTGGCAATCGCCAGCATTCTCACGCTGTTCCTGACGCCGGTCTTGTATAATCTGCTGGCGCGCTACACGCAGCCGCGCGGCGCCATAGAGAAGCGCCTGGCCCGGGAATTGAACGAGGGCGGCCAGCCCAAAGCCGCCGCCCCCGCAGAATAATAGCCAGTCCCGCTTCAGGCCTGGAATGCGATCTCCATCGCGGCAAAGCTCGGTGCGCTCCGCGCGCCCGCCACCGTTTTGCCAATGTGACGGACATTCCCGCCACCGCCGGCCCCCATGGAACCAGTGCCGCCATTGCCATCGGTCACTGAATCATTCTTGTCCTGCGGCGTCCATTCGCTGATCAGGCGCCACTGGTGTTTGAGCAACACGATCTCGTCCTCGATCTGCTCGCGGCGATCAGACAGCGCTTTCGCAAGCGCCGCATGGAAAGGCTTGTCACCGCTCTTGTCGCGAAGCGCGATAAGAGCGGCAATGGAGTCCATGCTCATGCCGACCTGGCGGCAACTGACGATCATGTCGATGCGTTCGATCTCGGAACGGCCGTACTTGCGCCGGCCGCGTCCCTGGCGGATCGGCGTCACCAATCCTTCTTCCTCGTAAAAGCGGATTGCCCGTGTCGTCAGGCCAAACAGTTCGGCAACCTCGCCGATCTGATAAATGCGGTCTTCCAGAGCCAGAATTCCGTCGAGTCTCATGTTTAATCCTCACAAGTTCACATGCGCCCTACGAACGCTCCTGAGCAACAGGACAACGCTGAGCACGATTTTGACGGCACGCCACCCGGCTGCCCGGGTTCTCTTGAAGTCGGCTTCGATGCGGCGGGAAATTCGCTTGCTGCGGGACCGTTGCCATCTTCGGCAAAACAAGGTCCACACGCGCAGTTCGATAAATGCTTTCCGCTACAAACAACCGCCTTCCGCTTGCACATTGCGTCTGCCAAACGGGGCACCGTCGTTTCTGAATACGATTTATAGGTATTCCGCTGCGTCAATTTCAGGTCGAAACGGT
Organism: Rhodobiaceae bacterium; assembly: GCA_020441995.1. GTDB lineage: Bacteria > Pseudomonadota > Alphaproteobacteria > Rhizobiales > Tepidamorphaceae > JACKJK01. Next base: position 61,449 of record JAGRLC010000080.1, on the reverse strand, counting down.
GAAACGTCCTGACGTAACAGGCGTTACATAAATAACATCAACAATTTCAGTGTGTTAGTTGGGTTCATCACGTAAGGACAATCCCGCAGTTACAAGGTCGCGGAGTAATTTCTCCGCGGCCCCGTCACTGAAACCGTAGCGTTTCAGCTCGCCCAGAGGATTCGTTCGCCAGGCAGGTGCCCTGCCGATCATGGATTGAATCGCCTGTTGCGCCGCAGCCTCGTTTCCGGCGCGGTGCGCCGCAATCGCAACAGCCGAAAGGAACAGGGGAATGCTCGCGCCCGTCAGATGCTCGGCGTGATAATCGGCTTCCTCATAGCGGCCAAGATTGTTGAGCGATAGGAACGTATGGAAATGCAGCCACTGCGGCGGCGAGACGAGATCGGTTTCCGCTCTCAACAAGAGAGCCGCGGCGTCCTCATACCTGCCCAGGAAAGACAGGATGCAGGCATAGTTTCCGATCGCGGCCATGCTTTCGGGATTCAGGCGCACAGATTTTTCACCGGCCTTGATGGCCGCTTCCGGATCGCCGCGTATCAGAATAAGATATTGCATTTACTGATATGCCAGCGATGAGTTCGGCAGAAGGCGGACCGCCTTTTTCAGAGCCGCATCTGCCAGCTCCAACGGATCGCCGGGCATGGAGTTCAGATTGTTCAGATACTCGCTGATATAGATCCCCCCCAGTAGTGAATAAGCCTGTATCAGTTGGGGGTGCTGCCTGATCGTATCTTCCAGACATTGGCGCGCCGCCAGATGGCCCGATTGCGTCGGGTTTGCCTGGAAAGCGTACACCTTGCCGAAACAGGCAAGCGGGCCGTCGATCGAACTCAGCTTTACGATATCGGTGTAGATCAGACCGTAACTCTCAATCGCCAAACGCACCGCATTCAGGTCGTTTGGCGTTTGGGCGAGGCTTCCGGGCCTGTACATTCGGACCATCGCCTCGTCGAGGACGATTTCCTTTGCGTCAAGCAGGCGCCCGTCATTCGCATCCGTGATCTGCAAAACGCCGCGCATTGCGTCCTCCAGGACACCAAACGAGAATTGGAGCTGATACGTCGGTTGCGACGATGAAAACCGTAGAGCTTCCTCTTGCGTCCGCACCACTATGACGTCGTTGAAATTCTGCGCGAATGCCTCGACCCTTTGCCGGTAACGATCGGCGTCGAACCAGGCATGCGCGCCAGTCCCCGTCATGACAGTCACGAAAATCTGCGGCAGCACGCGCGCGGCATCGAGACCCGTGCCAGCCGGGTAATCCGCCGTGATGGCGGCAAGTCTGTTGTGATATGAGCTGCGGTGAATCAGGTGCCATGCGTACCAGCCCGCGATAACCAGTCCGAGAAAGACGGCCAACCCAATCAGGATATAACCGGACCGGCGCCAAACATCCTTCGAATCCAAAGCCGGTTCGGATTGCTTCGCCTTGAAAAGATCCTCGGTTCTGACGAACTCCGGCACATAGCTGCCCACCGGCATTTCGATCCGGATTTCTCCGGCATTCGCCGGGTCCGCGTAGTAACGCGAGAGGACATCGCGCAACCGGCGCGCCTGGACACGCACCAGCGGGTTGCCATTGGGGTCGAAATCCACCGGGCGGCCCAGTGCTTCCACGGCAATTGTATAGGCCTTGAGACGTTTGGCGCGGCCTGCGAGGGTCTCCTCCACAACGAAGCGCAAAAATACGCTCAACATCGCGGAGTTCGTGATGCCATCGTATGCCAATATGCGCGCCAGTTCCGCGCGCACCATGTCAGGCTGCACTGCCATGCCGCCCGCTATCGCCCTCCCGTGAAAATCGCTTCTCAACGATTGCAAGTGCCGGCTATCCGGCAAGCCTGCGCAATTCTTACGCTGCGTCAGCTCGCCTCGAATGTATCACTGACACGAGCAAAACCAAAGCCGGCGTTTAATCACATTAAACAAGCAAGACCGGATAACTTCATCAGATCGTACGCCCGCCATCCACTTCAAGAACCACGCCCGTCAGGAACTCCGCCTCGTCGGAGGCCAGAAACAGGGTCGCATTGGCAATATCGAGCGGTTTGGAGAACCGTCCGAGGGGAATCGTTGCCATGAACCTTTCGCGGTTCTCCGGCGTATCCGGTACGCCCATGAAGGTTTCCATAAGGGCCGTTTCGCCTATAACCGGCGCAATCGCATTAACCCGGATCTTGTCGGGGGCAAGCTCAACCGCCAATGACCGGCTCATCAGGTTCACCGCCCCCTTCGAGGCGTTATACCAGGTCAGGCCGGGCCGTGGCCGGATCCCCGCCGTCGAACCGATATTGATCATCGCACCGCCGCCAGCACTGCGCCAATGCGGCACGAAGCACTGGGTGAAGTGAAAAATCGACTTCACGTTGATGTCGAAAACCTTGTCGAAGCTGGCTTCGTCCACATCCATCAGCGGCTGATTGCGATGCGACCAGCCGGCATTGTTGACGAGAATGTCGACCTTGCCGAAAGCGTCAATGGCCGTCTGCGCCGCGCTTTCGACATCGCTGCGTTTGGCGACATCGCAGGTCAGCGCCAAACCCGCGTCACCAAGTCCTTCCGCAACCGACCGTGCGCCATCGGCATTGATGTCGAGCACGGCGACACGCGCGCCCTCTTCGGCAAAGCGCTGCGCGACGCCGCGGCCAAAGCCCGATGCCGCTCCCGTTACAACCGCCGTCTTGCCCGCAAGCCTCCCGCCAGAACCCATCGCATGATCCTCCCCTTCGGATTGTTGTGTTGTTGATTGGAGAGGTTGGCGCGCGCCTGCATGCAACGCAAGCGGTCTTCGCTCATGCCGGCAATGCGCCTTCCGGGATCTCGCGCGGATCATAGGTTTGCGGGCGCGAGCGCAGCATGAAGCGGATCAGGGTTGGAATGAAAAAGGCGATAATCGCCAGCTTGATGACGGCGATCCACAGAACGCCGGTCAAGGTCAGCAGGAAGAACGCCAGAACAACCATCGCGGCAATCCAAACCGTCAGAATCATGTTGCCGATATAGCCAAGCCAGCTGCTGCCCTTGTGAAAGGTCGCATCCGTCCGCATCTCAACCAGCCGGCGGTGCAACTCGCGGATGAAGGCGGAGTATTCCTCGTTGTGCTCGACAAAATCCCCGAAGCCCTTGAAGGTGGAATTGCTGATGTCGATCCGCTTGCCCGATTTCGGCACGATATGGGCAAGGTAGCGATTGCGCTGGACACGGCTAGGCCTGTAGGCGAGCCGCACCTCTTTGATCTGCGAATAGGGCAGCGATTTCATGCCGGCCTCGCCTTCGTCCGTCCAGGTCAGCGCGCTGCCGGTCAGCCTGTAGGAACGGGGCTTGCGGAAAAAATGATAGGTGTGCGTGTAGGTGGTCGGATCGGACATGCCTGATACGGCTACCCCTGCTCTTCAAGCCGGTCGCGCAAAGCCGTGATCTCCCGCTTCAACCGCCCAAGATCCTTGATCTCCATGCCTGTTGCCTTGAGGATTTCCTCGGGCACGTGACGTGCGCGATCCTGCAATTCCCGCCCGCTGCCGGTCAGCGAGATCAGCGTGCCGCGCTCGTCTTCGGGATTGCGCATCCGCGTCAGCAGACCAGCCGCCTCGAGCCTTTTCAGCAGTGGCGTCAGCGTCCCGGAGTCCAGTGTCAGCGTCTGCCCGATCGACTTCACACTGAGCGGGCCATCCGCCCCCCACAGCGTCACCATCACCAGGTACTGCGGATAGGTCAGGCCGAGCGGATCGAGCAGCGCGCGATATGTGCGCGTCAGCGCATGGTTCGCCGAATAGATCGCGTAGCAGATCATGTCGGCGGGATTCAGTTGCTGGTTCATGCCCTGAAAATAGATCGTGCACAATGCACTTGCAATGTTGTCCATCTCGTATTATTTGATTGTGCACAATCTAATTGCCAGCAACCAAACACGGAGATCATCAACCATGTCGATCAAACCAGCCTACACCACGACCGCTGTCGCCACCGGAGGCCGTGATGGCCGCTCGAAGACCGTCGATGGATCGTTGGAAGTTAAACTCGCCCCGCCCAAGGAGTTCGGCGGTAACGGAAACGGCAATAACCCTGAGCAGCTTTTCGCCGCCGGTTATGCCGCCTGCTATCTCGGCGCGATGAAGTTCGCCGCGTCGCAGGACAAGTCCCTGCCCAAGGTTCCCGACGACGCAACGGTCGAGGCGACCGTCGGCATCGGCCCGCGCGCGGACAAGGGCTTCGGCCTGACGGTTGCCCTGAAGGTCAATCTGCCGGGCGTCGAGGCGGAAGCCGCAGAGCGCCTGACGGAGGCCGGCCACGGCATCTGCCCCTACAGCCACGCAACGAAAGGGAATATCGACGTCACGACCGAGCTTGGAACCGTCGGCTGACGCCCTGCCCCTTACTGCCCCTTATATGAGATCCAGGACTGAGCCGGCGCACACAAGGACTGCGCCGGCTCAGGCCGCCTTCCATTTGATAGAACAGCCGATCGAGGTGACCTGCTCGCGCGGCCCCTCGCCCGTTTCCGCCACCATCACCATGGCATCGTGGAGATCGCGCTTCATGCCGGGCGCTGGCGCATCCATCCGCGCGGCATCGATCCGCCCGCGATACTGGAGTTCGAAGTCCGCATTAAAGCCGAAGAAATCCGGCGTACAGGCCGCGTCATAGGCGCGAGCCACCGATTGGTCCTCATCCTGCAGATAGGGAAACGGGAATCCGTTCTGTTCGGCAAACCGCTTCATGTTGGCAAAGGAATCCTGCGGATAGGCGTCGGCATCGTTGGAACAGATCGCGACATAGCCGACACCCTTTTCAGCCAGATCCTTCGCGTCGCGGACCATGCGGCCGATCACCGCTTTCACATAGGGACAGTGGTTGCAGATGAACGCGACGATGAGCCCGTTCGGCCCGGCGCAATCGCGGATCGAATATGCCTTGCCGTCGGTGGCCGGCAAGGTTGCATCGACACCCTTCCAGCCGAAATCGCAAACAGGGGGTGATTCAAGCGCCATAACATGTCTCCTGCCGATTATGGTTTCAGCGCCGCGCGAGTGAAGCGATGAACGCGGCGACATCGTCCTTCTCGTGATCGAACAGGCGGTAGGTCGTCATCGGGAAATGATCCCGGTCGAGAAAAGCGCGGATATAGCGTTCATTCCGCCCTTCGCGCGAAGCGATCTGTTCGTATGTCGGACCGCGATCGGGATTGGTCTCGGCGCCCTTCTGCGCGTGACATTGCGAGCACCATTTCTCCACGACGCGCCGTCCGCTCTCGAGGTCTGCGGCCTGAACCGGCGTTGCCGCCAGACATCCTGCCGCCAGCAGCATGCAGGCAACCGCAATCGTGAATGTTTCGGGATTTTTTCCGCCGGACATGGCGCAAGACTAGCAGTTCCGCAAAGCCGCCTGCCAGGACTTTCACCGCGCCGGGCCGGCGTATAGATTGCGGGCTCTCGCCACACCTGCCGAAGAAGGCCGCAAAGTGCAAAAAGCAACCGAAAAAACCGCAATCGTCACAGGTGCCGCCCGCGGCATCGGCCTTGCCACCGCGAAGCTGTTTCTCGCCGAGGGCTGGAACGTCGCGATGATCGACATTAACGCCGATACGCTGCGCAAGGCACACGCCACCCTCCCGGCGGACAAAACGCTCGCCATCGAGGCCGATGTCGCCGATCCCGATCAGGTGGCGGATGCCGTGAAACGGTCGCACGATCGCTTCGGCCGCATCGACGCGCTGGTCAACAATGCCGGTATCGCCATTTTCGGCCCGATCCTGGAAACGAGCTTTGCCGACTGGTCGCGCATCATGGCCGTCAACCTGTTCGGGCCGTTCCTCATGGTACAGGCGGCCGCACCGCTGATGGCGGAGAACGGCGGTGGCGCGGTGGTGAATATCGGCTCCATTTCCGGCCGCCTTGCCAGCACGCTGCGCGTTGCCTACGGCACATCAAAGGCGGGCCTTGCGCATCTGTCGCGCCAGCAGGCCGTCGAGCTCGGCGAGCTCGGCATCCGCGTCAACACGGTAGCGCCCGGCCCTGTCGATACCGCCATGGCCAAGAAGGTTCACTCAGCCGAGATCCGCGCTGACTACCACGACGCGATCCCGCTCAACCGCTACGGCACGGAGGAAGAAATCGCCGAAGTCATCGTCTTCCTGTGCAGCCCCAAGGCGTCATATCTCACCGGCCAGATGATCAGCGTCGACGGCGGCTTCAACGCCACCGGCATCGGCCTGCCGACATTGCGCGGCGCGAAATAACGACACCTGAAAGAAGGGACGACATGACCGTTACGATCCACGGCATCAAGAACTGCGACACCATGAAGAAAGCCTTCGCCTGGCTCGACGGGCACGGGGTCGAATACACATTCCACGACTACAAGAAGTCGGGCGCGAACCGCGATGACCTCGAACGGTGGTGCGCCGTGGCCGGATGGGAGAAAGTGCTGAACAAGGCCGGAATGACCTTTCGCAAACTGCCCGAAGAAGCCAAGGCGGACATCGATCAGAACAAGGCCATCGCGCTGATGCTGGAAAAACCCTCGATGATCAAGCGTCCGGTTCTCGAAACCGGCGGGACAATCGAAATCGGCTTCAAGCCGGAGCGCTACGATGAGCTGTTCGGCGGGTAAAGCCTAGCGTTTGCCCTTGCGGCTGAGATCTTCCATCAGTTCGAGCTGGATCTGCTGGATTTCAGCCAGCCGCTCCCACTGCCGGTTCAGCAGGTGGTCGAGCTTTTCATGCAGGTGGCGGATTTCCAGCTCCGCCTTGAGATTGACGCGGTAGTCGTTCTCGGCCCGCAGCCGGTCCTTCGCCTCCTGCCGCCCCTGGCTCATCATGATCAGCGGCGCCTGGATCGCTGCCACGCACGAAAGCATGAGGTTGAGCAGGATGTAGGGATAGGGATCGAAGGACTCCTTGCCGAGAAGAACAAATGAATTGACGCAGATCCATGCGAGCAACACGCCGCCGAATGACAGGATGAAGGTCCAGCTGCCGCCGAAGCTCGCGATCCTGTCGGCCATCCGGTCGCCGAATGCGGCGCGCTCGGCAAACATCTCCTCCACGTTGCCGGTCAGAACCTCATGTTTGGCGATGCTGCTGATCACGGCCTGATCGAGATCGGTCAGTTCACCGCGCTCTCGCTCGAGCAGTTCGCCGACATAGCGTTCGCGCGCCCGGATCACATCTTCGCGGCACACGAAACCGGTACGCCGCCAGTCCGGTTCGTTCAGATCGAGATACTGGGCAATCTGCGGCCGGATGCTTTCGGCGGTCAGGAGCTCGCGCTTTGCGAACGCTCTGCCGCAGACACCGCAGGCCGATTTGCTGTCGCTGTTGGAGGACGTTGATTTCATGGACTTATCACTTGTTTGTGCCAGGTGCGAACGCACACCAATGGACGCAATCTATTTCCTGATCATGCGCGCCGCACCGCCTGAAATGAGACTTGCGACGTCGAAAAGCGCCGCGGTCAGGCCCATCCTGCCACGCACACCAACATATTGCGGTGTCCAGACGGGATCGAATTTTTCCTTGAAAGCCCTCAGGCCTTCGAACTTGTAGAAATGATCGCCGTGCCGGTAGACGAACGCGCCGAGGCGGCTCCATACGGGAGCGAGCGCATTGTCGGAAAGGCCCGCCAGCGGCGACCCGCCGAGACTGAACCAACGGTAACCCGCCTCCTTCGCGTAGAGGATCAGATGCGCGAAAAGCCCATCCATCAGGGATTTCGATACCCCGTCGCGATAACGGATCAGGTCGACTGACAATTCATGATGGTCGGCGCCGCGCAGGATATTGGCGAAGGCGGCGATTTCGCCGTTCTGCCTGATCACGGCGCAGTCGAATTCACGCATGTAGGCCGGCTCGAACCGGCCGAGCGAAAACCCTTTTTCATGCCCCGACTTCCCCGACAGCCAGGCATCGGAGACCGCCTGCAACGCCGGCATCGCAGCCGGCACGTCGGCCTTGCCGATCACCTCGAACACAAGACCCTCGCGTTCCATGCGGCGCAGGGCGGAACGCAGATCCTGCTTATGCCGGCCTTCCAGCGAGAACGAGCCGAGATCCACACGGCCGACTTCGCCGGTCTTCACCAGCGTCACACCAAGATCAATATATTCGGGCAGGAAATCCGGCCTGAGGGCATAAAAGACCGCGCGCCCGTTCTGCCGGTCGACCATATCCGCAAACCGCCAGATCAGATCCCGTCCGGCCCGCCGGTCGCCAACCGGATCGCCCATCGTCACCCAGCTCCTCCCGTAAACGCCATACATCAGGAAGGCGGAACGGTCGTCGGAAACGAGGAAATGCTTGTCTGCGAGCAAGGCGACCTGCGCGGCGGTATCCGGGCTGCCGGCAAGAATGGTCCGGATCTCATCGGTAACGGCATCGCCTTTGCCGGAGGGCTGGCCGGGACGATTGAGAAAGCTGTCAATAACCAGAATACCAACGACAACGCCGGCCACCAGCGCCGCTCGGAGGAAGCGCGGAGCCCCGTCGTGCCAGGCGATCTGCCACCACAGTTCATGGCGGTACGCCACGTCCCTGAATGAAAGGAATCCGACGGCGATACTTGCCGCAACAACCAGGGTCAGCCCCGCAAGCCAGAGCGGCGAAAGGCGGAAGCTGCGCCAGTCCGCATGCCGGTAGAACGCATCGCGGAACACGATCAGCGCCGCGGCACAGGCCGTAAGAGCCAGCGCCGCCTCCCAATCGAGGCTTCTCATCATTGCGAAGGCGGCACCCGACAGCAGCAGCGCGACCGCCATGCGTCGCGCCAGTGCGACACGCCACGCAAGCCCTCTGGCAAGCACGATGAGCAGCACGCCGGTCAGACTTGCAAGCAGATGCGACGTTTCGGCAAAGGGAAGCGGCAGCACATCGCGCAAAACAGCGATACGGCTTCCATCCGGCGGCATCGCTCCGGTGATGAGCAACACCACACCACCTGAAAAAACCAGCGCCGACAACACATACACGGCCACTGGCCGAACCGCCGAAGCGAACGGCTGAATCCGGTTCATCACGTTCCTGATTTCACGCTTCGTCTGTTCATTCTGGCCGGTTGCGGGAGATGTCGGCATAGGCTGCTCTCATATTGCCCAGGCAGCCAGCATATGCACAAAGCGGACGGAAAGTCGCCTTTCCGCCCGCTTCGGAATTTATTCCCGGTAATTGAAGTTCCAGCTCTGCGGCACGATCGCGCTGGCCGTATTGCCGTCCGTGTTCTTCTCGTAGGTCACCGTAACTTTCGTGCCCACCTGGACAGCCTTTTCGTCCCAACTTTCGGGAAGCTTGAACTGCTGACCGTTCTGCAGCGTGAACACCATCTTGGCTGTATCGATGGACGCAATGGTCCCATCGGCCTTGTGAGCGGCCAGAGCCACAGAGGTGGAGGCGATGAGTGCTGCAACAACGGTTGAAATGAGATAGCGGCGCATGGGAGCACCCCCCTGAATTCTCATGATCGGGCCGGACCCGAAAATGTCTTCAAGTAACCGGTCCGAAAACGTCGCGTCGCACTCCTCAAGTCCGTTGGGAAGACCAGCGATTTCCCGGTTACGCTTCTTCATATGAGGCCGAAAAACAGCCTTTCAAATTAATTGTTGTCCATATTGCCGGCAGCCGGCCAAGACAGGAACGCGCTGGCGGCGAACGCGAAAACGGGCGGAAAGTCGACTTTCCGCCCGCCTCCGGGTTTCGGCACTTCGGGGGTAAAAGCGCCGGGGGTAGCCTGAAGGGTCGAGCCCTAGTTCTGCGGCACGATCGCGCTGGCCATATTGCCGGTTTCATTCTTCTCGTAGGTCACCGACACCTTCGTTCCCTTCTTGACCATGTCGTTGTGCCAATCCGACGGCAGCTTGAACTGCTGCCCGTCCTTGAGGGTGAGCATCATTGTGCTGTTATCGATGGATTGCACGGTACCATCCGCCTTGTGAGCGGCCAGCGCCGCCGATGTGGACGCGATAAGCGCTGCAACGACTGTCGAAATCAGATAACGACGCATGGGTTTAGTCCTCTTGAATTTTGGCGGCCGGGATCACCCGGCTCATGCCCTTGCGCATCCGGTCCGGAACCGTCGCGTCGCGCCCCTGCTTGCCATCAGGACCGCCGGCGGTTCCCCGCTGCGCAAGAGGAAGATGGGCTCGTGAAAGCCCGCTTTCAAATTAAAGAAAAATAATGTTTGGGCCGGACGCCTCGCCGCTTTTTTGTCCATTTTCGAGCGGCTGGATCATGTACGGTGCGGGTCAGTCAGCGCCGTTTTCATACATGTAGTCACGGGTCATCGGCAGCGCGTCGCGCTCGTGCGAAATAACGCACTGGTAGATCATGTTGGGACCATGCTCGAACCATGACTCGGCGCCGACAAGATAGAACTCCCACATCCGCGCGAAACGCTCATCGAACATCTCGACGGCCTCGTCGCGCCGCGCCATGAAACGCTCGTGCCAGTGCCGCAGTGTCCAGGCGTAGTGCATGCGAAGGATCTCGCAATCGAGCACCCAGAGCTTCGCGAATTCGGTGGCGCGGAACACTTCCGACATCGAAGGCGCGGAGCCGCCGGGAAAGATGTATTTGCGGATGAAAGGTCCCGTCGCACCGGGCGGGGCCATGCGTCCGATGGCGTGCACCAGCCCGGCCCCGTCCTGCTTCATAAGCTTCGAACACTGCCCGAAGAACTGGTGGAAATGCTTCGAGCCGACATGCTCCATCAGGCCGATGGAAACAACGCGGTCGTACTGGCCTTCCGCCTCGCGGTAATCGCACTCGACGAAGCGCACCTTGTCTTCAAGGCCCAGTTCCTTCACGCGGTTGCGGGCGAAGGCAAGCTGCTCCGGCGAGACATTGATGCCGGTGACGTCGCAGCCGTAATTCCTCGCGAAATGGATCGCGGCCGCGCCCCAGCCGCAGCCGAGATCGACGATGGTCATGCCGGGCTTCAACTGCAGCTTGGCTGCGACATGGTCGAGCTTGTCGCGCTGCGCCTGCTCCAGCGAGTTGGACGGATCGCGAAAGTAGGCGCAGGTGTAGTTCATCTCCTCGTCGAGCCACATCCGGTAGAAGTCGCCGGAAATGTCATAGTGGTGGCGCGTGTTTTTCGCCGCCAGCCCGAGCGGGTTTGCCTGATGCAGCGGCCGCAGTAGCAACCGCGTATTGTAGATCATCCGGTTGTACCAGCCATGCGGCTTGGCGCCCGGTTTCTTGTTCGCCGCATAAAGCATCAAGAGGTCGCGGATGGTCGAGCCGTCCTCGAACTCGATGCGCCCGTCCATGTACCCCTCGCCGACGGCGAGATCGGGGTTGCGGGCTATGTCGAAGGCGATTCTGCTGTCGGTGAAGTGCAGCGTCACATGCGGCCCGTCTTCACCGGAACCGAATTCATGGCGGGTTCCATCATGGTCGATGATGACCAGACGGCCCTTCTTGATCGCCTTGCGCAGAAAGAAAGTCAGAAACCACATGGTTTCGAAGTTTTTACGGCTTCCACCGCAACTTGCAAGCGGTTCGTCGCACTTTGCCGCCAGGACATGGCGCGGCGGGCAAGACCCCGCGCATCCGATGACGCGCAACCGGACGGGAACGTAATCCGACTGGCGCGGTCAGGCCGGACAACCCGGTTGCCGCGCTAGAACCGGTCGTCGAACAAGTCGCGCCAGATCTTCTCGCCTACAAGACAATCGTATCCGCCAGCTACGGGGATCGGCCGCACGCCCGGCTTCGCCTTATCCGGCAGGGTCGTAATGCCTGAAATTTCCAGCACAAGCTTACGGCGCACCGCCTTGGGAAAATCCTCCCAGTCCAGCACGGGAATGACGAAAGAGCCCGTGCCGCCGATCACACATTCCCTGTAATAGACATCGAGATCGTCAAGCTGCCATTGCATGCCCATGCCTTCGCGCGTCATCAGGGGCAAACCGTTGATGATGACACCTCGAATAACGGCATTGTCGCGGGCACGCGCCACATGGCCGCCATCGTTGTTGGGCCCGTCGCCGGAAATATCGATCACCCGGCGCAAGCCGGCAAAACCGTTACGCTCGAACAGCGACGCCGAATAGTCGATTGCGCCCGATATGGAGGTTCGGCGCAGAGAGTAAGGGATATTGACCGACAGCTCCTGGACAAAGGCTTGCGCGTCCTCGCGGCTGGAAATCCGGGTCCAGGGAACAACGATGTTCTGGAGCAGCGCGCCGGCCCATTCGACATAGGTAAGCGCAATACTGCCATAGCCGCCTGAGCGGATGGCGGAGATGACTTCCTCGCTAACAAGCGCCTCGGCGTAGCCGCGCCGCTGGATTTCCTGCTCGCGCTTCGTCATCGAACGCGAGACATCGACGGCCAGCACAAGTTCGAGATCGACGGGGATGTCCTCGGCCATGGCCGGAGACGACAAAATCCCCAAGCCCAGCACCCCAGCAATCAGGGCTGTCCGCATCAACATACATGAAGGTTAGGGCGCGGAACGCGGGGTGTCGATATGCCTGCCGATCAAGCTTGCGTTGCAATCTCGCGCATCGCCGCAAGGAAAGCCGCCACTTCCGCTTCCGTGTTGTAGTGGCACAGCGAAACCCGCACGCAGGAGTCCAGTCCGAGCGGCCGCAGCACGGGGCCGGAATAATGATCCGCCTTGCGCGCATGGACCCGGATACCGCGCTCACGCAAGGCCGACACCACCTCGGCTGAGTCCATGTCATTGACGGTGAGCGAGACGAGCCCTTCACGCGCCGGATTGTCCTCGCCCGCCAGGATCGACACTTTCGGCATGTCCTTCAGGCCAGGCTGGTTGCCGACGCCATTGATGATCGCGTCGGTCAGGTCCTTCTCATGGGCATGAATGGCTTTGGCCGCCGCATCGATCAGCGCGCGTTTGTCTCCAGAACCACCAACGCGTTCCCCAAGCCACACGAAGTAATCGATGACGTCTGAGAAGGTCGCGTAAGCGCCGGTATCGCGCGTTCCCAACTCCCAGCGGTCTTCCGGTCCGCCAATGAGATTGTTGAGCGGGTGCTTGCCCAGCCGCTCCGACACCCAGGCCAGCCCGTAGCCATGGCGCGAGAACATCTTGTAGGGCGATACGACATAGCCATCGATGCCATAGGCATCGACATCGACATGCCCGTGCGCGGCATGCTGGATGCCGTCGACAACGATGTAGCAGTCCGGCGCAACCTCGCGGATCGCGGCCGAGATCGCCGCAATATCCATGCCCATGCCGCTGACCGGCGAGCCGTGAAGGATCGTCGCCACACGCGTGTCGGGTGTGACCTTCGCGCTGTAGGCATCTGCGGTCACCATGCCTGCCGCATTGTCGTGGACGGCGGCGGCATAGGTCTTGCCGGTGATCTTCGCCCACTTCTGCGCGGGCGAACTGCTGGCGGGATGCTCCATTGTGCTGCCGAGCACCTGACCGCCTTCGGGCGCTGCCATAATGGCGGCAGAGATGACGCGGGCCATCATCTCCGTGCCGCTCTCGCCAAGGATGATCTGGCCGCCCTTTGCGTTGAGGAAGGTTTTCGCATCCTCGCGCGCCTTGGCGATGATCGCGTCGAGCGCCTTGGATGCCTCGTTGTCGCGTCCCTGATTATCGGGGATCGCGGCAAACTTCGCCGATGTCTCCACCACCGAATTCAGTGTCAGCGCGCCTCCGGCATTCTCGAAAAAGACCCGTTCGCCGGCAAAAGGGCAAGTTTCGACATGGGCAAAGCGCGCCCGCACTTCCTTGATAATGGACGGATCGCGTCCCAGCATATTATTGCGTCCTCGCGTGATTGATCGGCGTATAATGCACCTCAAAACACGCACATACGCCGCTGCCGGGAAATGTTCCAGTGCGATCAGCGGATAGCGGTCATGCGAAGGAGCAGGCGGGCGGGTTTAGACGCCCTCGCCCACGAACGCTTTCTCCAGCACGAATTCGCGCGGCTGGGAATTGGCGCCCTCGTTCAGCTCCAGCCCTTCGAGGATCGCCTTGACATCGCGGTTGAAATCCATCGAACCGCAGAGCATCGCCCGGTCGTGTTCCGGGTCGATCCGCGCAAGCCCCAGATCCTCATAGACCCGGCCGCTCGTCAGGTTGTCGCTGATGCGCCCGGTGAACCGGTTTTTCTCACGGGTTGCCGAGGGATGATAGTAGAGGCGTCCGGCAATCTGCTCGCCGATCAGCGGATCGTCGGGAAGCGCATCGACCAGCGTCTGGCCATAGGCGAGTTCCGCATTGGTCCGGCAGCAATGCATCAGCACCACTTCCTCGTAGCGCTCCCAGGTTTCGGGATCGCGCAACAGGGAAGCGAAGGGCGCGATGCCCGTTCCGGTCGCGAGCATCCACAGGCGTTTGCCGGGAAGAAGCGCGTCGAGCACCAGCGTGCCGACCGGCTTGGGCCGCACGATGATCTGGTCGCCCGTCTGGATGTGCTGCAAACGCGAGGTCAGCGCCCCCTCCGGAACCTTGATGGAATAGAACTCCAGCTCATCGTCCCATGACGGCGAAGCGATCGAATAGGCACGCTGGACGGGCTTGCCGTTGTCGCCGGGCAGCCCGATCATGACGAACTCCCCCGAACGGAAGCGCAACGAGCGCGGCCGCGTCACCCGGAACGAAAACAGGCCGTCCGTCCAGTGATGCACCTGGGTCACCGTCTGGGCATCGGGCATGGTTTCGGCTGGCACGGCAGCCGCGCTGTGTATGTTCATCTTGACACCTAATAGGGTGCGTGGGCCTTCGGCGTCAGGCGGATCTGCGCAGCCGGTCCTGATAGCTTTGCCGCACGGGACCGAGCGGCACCTGCGCCCGCCACTGGCTTTCGTCCTGACGGGCGGCGAGATCGTCGCTGATCTCGATCTCGTCGAAGCCGCAACGCAGCGCGAAAGCGTACTGATCAGCGATCAGGTGCCCTGTTGCCCGCAACCGCCCTTCGTATCCGAGCCGCCGCAGCCAGCGGGCGAGACCGAAGCCGCGTCCGTCGGCAAAAGAGGGGAAGGGAATCGAAACCGCATCGACGCCCAACAAATGATCGATCGCAACAGAGGGATCGACAGCATTGGGCAAACGCACGCCAATCTCATCGTCGGCCGTCGTTTCCCCGTCCAACAGTGCCTCGAACTCCACCCAGCGGAATCCGTAGTCCTCGATGAGGTCGTCGGCATGGAATGCGCCATTGCGCACGATGGTGGTCATTGAATAGTGCCTCCCGTTGTCGAAGCTCACGCCGCGACGGTGGTGCGTACCAGCTTGCCGTTTTCGAAATGTATGCCGCATTCGGTCTTGTCACGGCCACGCCAGCGCCCGGCGCGCTCGTCTTCACCGTCCGCCACCGGCGAGGTGCACGGGCCGCAGCCGATGGACCGGAAGCCCTTGTGCACCAGCGGGTGGCGCGGCAAATCATGCTTCTCGAAATATCCGGCAATTTCTGGGCGCTCCCAGAAGACGAGTGGATTCAACTTGATACGGCCATCGGCCTGCTCAATCAGCTTCAGATCGGCGCGTGTATCCGCCTGATGGCGCTTGCGCCCCGTGATCCAGGCATCGAAATCCTCGAGCGCGGCATCGAGCGGCGCGGTCTTGCGCAGCGCGCAGCAGCTGTCGGGATCGTTGATATGCAGCCGCCCGAAAACATCGTTGCGGCGTACCTGTTCCGCATCCGGCGTGATCCGGCGCACGTCGGTCAGGCCGAACTTTTCGGTCAGCTCGAGCTGATACTCCAGCGTCTCCTGAAACAACATGCGCGTATCGACGAACAGCACCGGCGCATCACGCTTCACGCGCGAGATCATGTGCAGCAGCACCGCTGAATCCGCCCCGAAGGAACTGACGAGCGCAGCGCGCCCGAACTCACCCTTGACCAGCGCCTTTTCCAGAAGCCGGAGTGCGGATTCTTCCTGCGCGTCGAGATTGCTCTGCGACAGCGTTTCTTCGGTTGGTTCAGGCCGCATGGCTCTGCGTCTCCTGGGGGTAGAGAGCTTCACGGAACGGTGCGAGACCGACCCGCCTGTAAGCCTCAAGAAAAGTTTCGTCCGGACCCTCGCGCAAATCGAGATAGGCCCCGACCAGACGCTCGACCGCAGGAACGATCTCGTCTGCCGAAAAGCCGGGTCCGGCGCGTTCGCCTATGGTCGCCGTCTCGGTACCGTCGCCGCCTAGCGTGATCTGATAGTTCTCAACGCCGGCACGATCAAGACCGAGAATGCCGATATGGCCGACGTGATGGTGACCGCAGGCATTGATGCAACCGGAAATCTTGATCTTCAGCGGACCGACTTCATGCTCCAGCTTCAGCTCGTCGAAACGTTGCGCGATCTCCTGCGCAACCGGGATCGAGCGGGCCGTCGCCAGCGCGCAATAGTCCATGCCCGGGCAGGCGATGATGTCGCTGATGAGGCCGATATTCGCGGTGGCGAGACCGGCCTTCCTCAGTTCGGCATGAACGGCTGCGATGTCGGCGCGGCGCACGTGCGGCAGGATGATGTTCTGCTCATGGCTAACGCGCAGTTCATCGTGGCCGTAGCGTTCCGCCAGATCGGCCAGCACGCGCATCTGCTGCGCCGTGGCATCGCCCGGCGTTCCGCCGATGGGCTTCAGCGACACGGTTACGATGCCGTAGGCCGGGTTCTTGTGGCCGGCGACATTGGTCTCGACGAAGGAACGCAGCAGCGGATCGGCGGCAACCGCCTCCTCGAAGGCGACCGAACGGGCGTTGTCGAAATCCGGGGGCGCAAAAGCCGCCTCGATCTCCTTCAGCAGATCGGCGTCGGGGCCGGTGAATTCGGCACGGATCGTCTCGAAGGCCTCCTCGATCTGCGCCGTCAGCGCTTCCGCACCGGTTTCGTGCATGAGGATCTTGATGCGCGCCTTGTACTTGTTGTCGCGGCGCCCGTTGAGATTGTAGACGCTGAGGATCGCTTCCAGATAAGGCAGCAGGTCGGCCTTGGGCAGGAACTCCCGCACCACGTGTCCAACCATCGGCGTGCGCCCGAGCCCGCCACCGACGATGACCTCGTAGCCCGGCTCACCGGCCTCGTTGCGCACCATGCGCAGGCCGATGTCATGCGCCCTGGTGACGGCACGGTCATTCGGGCTTCCGGTGATCGCGATCTTGAACTTGCGCGGCAGGTAGGTGAACTCCGGATGGTCGGTCGACCACTGGCGCAGCAACTCCGCCGTCGGACGCGGGTCCTCGATCTCGTCGTCGGCTGCGCCCGCGAAATGATCGGCGGTGACGTTACGGATGCAATTGCCGCTGGTCTGAATCGCATGCATGCCGACATCGGCGAGCGCATCGAGCATGTCCGGCACATCGCGCAGCTTGGGCCAGTTGAACTGGATGTTCTGCCGCGTGGTGAAATGGCCGTAACCCTTGTCCCAGCGCTCCGCGATATGGGCGAGCTGGCGCATCTGCGTACTGTTGAGCGTGCCGTAGGGGACGGCGACGCGCAGCATGTAGGCATGCAGTTGCAGGTACAGGCCGTTCATCAGCCGCAGAGGCTTGAACTCGTCCTCGGTCAGGCTGCCGTCGATGCGCCGGCTGACCTGCTCGCGGAATGTCGCGACGCGGCCGCGAACGTATGATTCGTCGAATTCGTTGTAGCTGTACATGGGATCACACAGCCTGCTTTCCATGAAAGTAATTTGACGGTCCGCGCGTACGGAACGCCTCGCGGAAATGCACCGGCTGCGGCGCGCCGTCCTCACCCACCGCGACATCGGCGAGATAGACGCCAACCACCTGATGCGGAAAAGCATTTGCGGCCGCCAGCAACGCGTCGGCCTCTTCCTGTGTCTGCGCGACACGAGCTTCGCCGTGCAGCCGCGACCAGGCGCCGTCAGCGGTGAAGTAAACGACATCGCCTTCGAGCAGGTCGTTGCCTGTGGCAATCTTGGGAACGAATACGCGGGCCATTACAGCGCCTCCCGCAAGTCTTGCGTTTGAATGTCGGTGACGGCAGCAACGGCAGCGCGCGGCGCAAGGCCGAACAGCAGAACCGCCGGGCCCCTGATACCGGCGCGCTTCAATGCTTCCGGGAAATCGGCGAGCGTTGAAGAAACGATTTTCTGGCTCGCGCGCGAAGCGTTCTCGACCACGGTGACCGGAAGGCCGGCATGGGCGCCGTGCATCATCATGCGCCCGCGCAGGAAGGCGGAAGCCTTAACGCCCATATAGACGGCAGCCGTCGCGCCGGGTTTGGCAAGCGCGCGCCAATCGTGTTCGGCGAAACCGTCGATGTCGTGCCCGGTCAGGATACGGAAGGATGAATTGCGGCCACGCTTCGTCAGCGATTGACCGATCGCCGCAGCCGACGCGCTGGCAGAGGTCACGCCCGGCACCACGTCCCAATCGATCCCGGCAGCATCGAGCGCTTCAAGTTCCTCATCCAGCCGCCCGAAGATGCCCGGGTCGCCGGACTTGAGCCGCACGACATTGGCGCCAGCAAACGCATGTCCGACCATCAGATCGTTGATGTCGCCTTGTGCGATCGACGGACCGAAACCCTTCTTGCCGGTTTCGATGACGAGCGCGTTTCTGCCGGCGAGGTCGAGAATGTCCTGCGGCACCAGCCTATCGTGCAGAACGACATCGGCGGCGGCGATGAGGCGCGCCGCCTTCACCGTCAGCAGATCGGGATCGCCGGGACCGGTACCAACAAGCACCACCCGCCCCCTCTTGGGGACAGCGGCGTCGCCGGAGCTGGCTTTTAGGAGTGTCGGACGATCGGGCATGCGTTCCACCGCGTTGATTGCGTGATGGAACATATAGAACTTTATCCCGTTTATAGACTAGACTTGGCAAAAAATAAGGATATTGTTCTGAAAGTATCTTATATTTAGATCATTCGTTCCGAAAATGGGAGAGACGCGAAATGGCATTCGCGCTGGATGCAATTGACCGGAACATCCTTTCGGAGCTGCAGGTGGATTCAAGCCGCTCGCTGGATGAAATCGCCAAAAAAGTCGGCGCTTCCAAGACCGCCACATGGAACCGTATCCGCAAGTTGCGCGAAAACGGCACCATTCTCCGGCAAAACGCCGTTCTCGATCCCGACAAGCTCGGGCTGGAATCCTGCTTCTTCGTGCTGATCCGCACATCCGAGCACGACAAGACCTGGCAGGACCGTTTCTTAAGCGTAATCCGCGAACGTCCCGAAGTGCTGGAGGCGCATCGCCTTGCCGGCGACATCGACTACCTGCTCAAGGTCCGCGTCGCCAATGCGAAGGCCTACGATGTCTTCTATCAGTCGCTGATCAAGGAGGTGAAGCTGTTCAACGTCACCTCGCTGCTATCGATGGAGGAGATCAAGAACACGACGATGCTGCCGCTGGAGCACAGCCAGACCGGTTAGAACCCAAGCCCCTCCGCTTGTCAGGCGCTCCTTTTCAAGGCTTGCCTGTTTTGCGGGCGGCCACCGGTTGCAAGATCGCGGCAGCCCGTTATCCTGCCATTGGTGCACTGCAGCAAACAGGAGGCCCTCCATGCATCTTGGCATTCTGACCGGCGGCGGCGATGTCCCCGGACTGAACCCTGCGATCAAGGCCGTTGTGGGCGAGGCCTTTGCCCGCGGTTGGCGCGTCACGGGCTTCCGGCGCGGCTGGGCGGGCCCTGTAAACACCAACCCGAAGGATCTGGAAGGCACAGCCTCGGCGCGCATGGCGCTGACACCCGGGAACGTGCGCGGCATCGACCGCACCGGCGGCACCATACTGCATACATCGCGCACCAACCCCTCACGCATGGTCGCCGCCGATCTGCCGGACTTCCTGGCCCATCGCGCCCCGGCGGCAAAGGACGAAAAAGTCGATATCACCGATCATGTGCTCTCGGTGCTTGAAGCGCTGGAAATTGACGTGCTGATCGCCATCGGCGGCGACGATACGCTGTCCTATGCCGCGCGTATCCATCAGGAAGGCGCGAAGACCATGTGCATCCCCAAGACCATGGACAATGACGTCTTCGGCACGGACTACTGCATCGGCTTTTCCACCTGCGTGACGCGATCGGTGGAACTCATCAACCGCCTGCGCACACCGGTGGGAAGCCACGAACGCCTGCTCGTGGTGGAGATGTTCGGACGCAATTGCGGCCTGACGGCCTTGATGGCGGGCTATCTCGCGGACGTTGACCGCACGCTGATCGCGGAAGTGCCGTTCGATCTCGACAAGCTCGGCAGCCTGCTCGCGGCGGACCGCGCCGCCAGCGCATCGAAATATGCCGTTGCCGTTGTTTCGGAAGGCGCCAGCGTGCTGGGCGAGGAGATCATCGAATCCGGCACCGCCGACGCCTATGGCCACCGCAAGCTCGGCGGCATCGGCGACCGCGTCGGTCAAGGGCTGAAAGACCGCACCGGCATCAACGTCATGATCCAGAACCTCGGCTATCTGCTGCGCGCCGGCGCACCCGATGCCGTCGATCTGATGGTGCCGAAGAATTACGGCATTATGACCGTGCAGCTCATCGAGAAAGGTTCAACCGGCCTGATGGTCGCCGTCGAAGACGGCTGCTACACCACCAAGCCGGCCGATATTTCCATGCAGGGTAAGCGCCGCGTCAATATCGATGCGATGTACGACGTGGACAAATACCGTCCGCGCTCCGGCAACCTGATCGGAACGCCGATGTATCTGCGGTGACCGGAGCAATTCGCAGGAACCCGCGAAGCGGTTTTCTTTTCCGCAATTGCGGGAACGGGAGATAAACGCGGGTTACCCGGCTTTCTTGATACGCTGCAGGAACTCGCCCATCTCCAAACGCAGCGTATGCAGAACCTGCTCCTGCTCGGCAAGCTTGCCCGATGACTGCATCACCTGCTCTGCGGCCTGCTGCGTCTCGTCGGTCGCTCCCGACAGCTCGCTGATGCTGACCGTCACGTCGCGGACGCCGGATGCGGCCTCTTCGACGTTGCGCGCGATTTCACGGGTTGCCGCATTCTGCTCCTCGATGGCCGATGCCATGGAGACGGAAATCTCGTGCACACCCGCAATCGCGTCGCTGATCTCCTCGTTGGCACCGACTGCGGTCGAGGTCGATTCCTGAATGCCGTTAACCTGCCTGGAGATTTCCTCGGTCGCCTTGGCTGTCTGCTCGGCGAGGGTTTTTACCTCTGCGGCGACAACGGCAAAGCCCTTGCCCGCATCGCCCGCGCGCGCCGCTTCGATCGTGGCGTTCAGCGCCAGCAGATTCGTCTGCGCGGCGATGTCGTTGATCAGTTCAACCACTTCGCCGATTTTCTGAGACGCGGCGGCCAGCCCCTCGATGTGGCTGCTCATGGAGCGCGATTTTTCAACCGCCTGCGATGTTGTCTCCGAGGCCTGCTCGAACTGACGGTTGATCTCGCTGATCGAACTGGTCAGTTCCTCGGTCGCACCCGCCACGCCTTGGGTGTTCGCGGACACCTCTTCGGCGCCGGCGGCAACGCTTGTCGCCTGTTCCTTGGCGCTGGTCGAAAGCTGGTTCACGGTTGACGATGCCGTATTCAGGTCGCCAATCGAAGCTGAAAGCGATTCAACGACGCAGCCCATCTGGCTCTCGAACCGGTTGGCGATCTCCGTGAATTCATCGTTGCGGTCGCGAATGAAGCAGGTGGCCTTGTTGATTGACTTCGCCGCGTCGAGAAATGCGCCGGTCATCCCCGTCTCAACGATCAGCCGGTAATAATGGTTCTGGCTGACGGCATCCATGGACGCCGTGGATTCGCGGATATAGGCGTCCGTGCGGTCAATCAGGAGATTGATCGCATGCATCAGTTCGCCCAGCTCACCCTTCTCGGTGACATTGACGATACGCGCCTCGAAATCGCCCTGCGCGACAGCCTTGCAAACATCGAGCGCCTTGCGGATCGAGGTGGATGAAGTTTTTCCGAACATTGTCCCGCCTCCTTATGCCACGGCCCGCATGTCATCGGCGGCTCTCGCCCCCGGTGCATATTTCGGATCCTGATCGAGGCTCATGACGAACTCGTCGTAGGAGACGCCGTTCTCCTGCAGCAATGCGAGAACCGCGGCCACCGATGCCTTCATGCCCTCCTTGGCATTGGCGTGGGAGCGCTCGACCTCGCGAAGCTGCGCGTAAAGCGGGGCGATAACGTTCTTGACGGTGTCCGGATTGGGTACGCGCCGGTTGGAATGATACCCGATGATCTCGCCGGATGGCCCGAAGCTTGGCGTCACATGGGCATAGACCCAGTAGTGATCGCCATTCTTCGCCCGGTTGATCACGTAGCCGAAGATTTCCTTGCCGGCCTCGATCGTGTCCCAGACCAGCTTGAACACCGCGCGCGGCATATCGGGATGACGGATGATACTGTGTGGCTGGCCGAGCAATTCCTGCTCGGTATAGCCGGCCAGATTGACGAAAACCTGGTTGGCGTAGGTGATGCGTCCCTTCAAATCCGTCTTGCTTACAATGATCTCGTCTTTGCCAAAGAAGCGTTCCACCCCAGTCGTCGGCAACTCTCTCGTCATTTCATCCGGTCCCGTAAATCCGTTATGGTCTGTCGGGACCGGAGAATGCCAAACAAATAGTTAAGACCACCTTTCAATCGCAAGGATATTTCGATCCCGAAAACCACTTATGGCCTTGAAAACTAAGCCGGAAAACTTATCAGTGGTTGATCTGCCAAGGCCGGTTCGAAGGGAAGGTCTTGGAGCCGTCCGGCCGGTAGACCGCTTTCGATTTGCCCTTGCCCGAGCAGCAGGAGCAGCCCGCCCCGTGGCCATGCTTCTTTGAGGACTTCGGCTCATGCCGCGCCTTTTCGTTGGTCGCGTGCGCGGTCCGGCTGGCGCCATCCATGAGGGCGAAATTCGGCGCCCTCAGGATAGCCCTTGGCGATGCCCCGCCACATTCGGGACAAGCACATGGATCAGCCGATTGGGCCATCGGCCGCATTTCGGTGAAAGGTCCGCACGTCCCGCATTCGTAATCGTAGTAGGGCATCGCCTTGGCTCCTTGGTGTCTTTGTCTGGACGCGTGTTCCTGGTGGAAAACCGCTACACACCTTTCCTGAACACGCCCTGACCCTTGATCTCTTTCAGGTGTTGGGCTCTCAAAGATCGGGGGCCAGCGGCACGTCGGTCTTGCCGTCGAGATATTTCGTCGGCCCGTCCGAACCCGGCATCACGTCGAACTCGAAGATGTCTGTCGGCAGCCACAGCGTGGCGCAGGCATTGGGAATATCGACGACGCCGGAGATGTGCCCCTGCACCGGTGCGGTACCAAGAATGGCGTAGGCCTGGGCGCCGGAGTAGCCGAACTTCTTCAGATACTCGATGGCGTTGAGGCAGGCCTGCCGGTAGGCGATGTGCACATCGAGATAATGCTGCTCGCCCTGCTCGTCGACCGAGATACCCTCGAAGATCAGGTAGTCGTCGTATTTCGGCGTGATCGGCGACGGCTTGAAGATCGGATTCTTGATGCCGTATTTCGACATGCCTTCCTTGATGAGGCTGACGCGCAGATGCAGCCAGCCGGCCATTTCGATGGCGCCGCAGAAGGTGATCTCGCCATCGCCCTGGCTGAAGTGCAGGTCGCCCATGGAGAGGCCGGCACCGTCGACATAGACGGGGAAGTAGATCTTCGACCCGCGCGACAGGTCCTTGATGTCGCAGTTGCCGCCGTGCTCGCGCGGCGGAACCGTGCGCGCGCCCTCGGCTGCCGCCTTGTCGCGGGCCTCGCCCTTCATTTTGCCCATGTGCGCGGACTGCGTGTTCGGCAGGGCCGCCAGCGGCGGCGTGCGGTCCGGGTCGGTGTCGAACAGCGCCTTCTCGCGGCTGTTCCACATGTCCAGCATCTTGCGGTCCGGCAGGCAGCCGATAAGGCCGGGGTGGATCAGGCCGGCATAGGCGACACCGGGAACGTGACGGGAGCGGGTGAACATGCCCTCGATGTCCCAGATCGACTTCTGCGCCTCGGGGAAATGCTCGGTCAGGAAGCCGCCGCCGTTCTGCTTGGAGAAGAAGCCGTTGAAGCCCCACAGGCTGTCGTCCTTGGCGCCGATATCGAGGATATCCACCACAAGAAGGTCGCCCGGCTCGGCACCCTTCACGCCGATGGGCCCGGAGAGATAGTGGACCTGCTCCAGTTCGACGTCGCGCACGTCGGCGGCATCGTCGTCGTTCTTGATCTGCCCGCCGGTCCAGTCATAGGTCTCGATCTTGAAATCGTCGCCTGGCTCGACCCACACCGCAATCGGGATGTCCGGGTGCCAGCGGTTGTGAATGTTCTCGTTTGTGTGCGGCGACTCCGTGAGGTCAACCGAGATGAGCGTGTCAGCCATGGATGTTCTCCTTTCCGGTACTGGTATTTCGGTTCAACTGCCTTGTTCGACGCCCCTCCCGCCTAGACGGAGAGGAAGCTGGCGACCTTCTTTTCATCGATGCCCTTGCGCGGGCTTTCGTGGACGATCTCGCCCTTCTCGATCACGAGAACGCGGTCGGCCATATCGAGCGCGAAGCTGAGGACCTGCTCGGAGCAGACAATCGACAGCCCCTTCTCGTCGCGGATGCGGCACAGCGTGCGCGCCATCTCCTTGATGATGGAGGGCTGGATGCCTTCGGTCGGCTCGTCGAGCAGCAGCACCTTGGGCTTGGACGCGAGCGCCCGGGCGATTGCCAATTGCTGCTGTTGGCCGCCGGACAGGTTGCCGCCGCGCCGGTCTTTCATTTCCAGCAGAACCGGAAACAGCTCGTAGATGTCCTCCGGCACCTTGCTCTCGCCGGTGACGGTCAGGCCGGTCTCGATGTTCTCTTTCACGGTCATCGTGGAGAAGATCATCCGCCCCTGGGGGACATAGGCGAGACCGTTGGCGACGCGCTGATAGCTTTCCAGGTTTGTCACTTCGGTGTCGCCAATGCGGATGTGTCCGGCGGACGGCTGGACAACCCCCATGAGCGACTTCATCAGCGTGGTCTTGCCCATGCCGTTGCGGCCCATGATGGCCACGATCTCATTGGGCTTCACTTCGAAGTCGAGACCGTGGATCACCTCGCTCTCGCCGTAGGAAACTTTCAGATTGTCGACTGCAAGCATGTGACCAACTCCTTGAGCATTTTCAGGCGAAGTGGGCACCGGTTCGCCGTCCGGAAATGCAACTAAACAAAGGGCTAGAGCCGCACGGCTCTAGTGACCGAGGTAGACTTCGACGACCTTGGGGTCGTGCTTGACGCGGTCCATCGACCCTTCCGTCAGCACCTTGCCCTGGTGCATCACGGTGACCCGGTGGGCGATGTCCTCGACGAACTTCATGTCGTGCTCGATGACGATCACCGACTGGTTGTGGATGATGGTGTTGAGCAGTTCCGCGGTCTTCAGCCGTTCCGCCACGCTCATCCCGGCAACCGGCTCGTCCAGCATCAAAAGCTCCGGGCTCTGGATCAGCAGCATGCCGATCTCCAGCCATTGCTTCTGGCCATGCGAGAGGATCGCGGCTTCCGTTTTCAGATGGTCCTTGAGGAACACCAGGTCGGCGATTTCCTCGACCCGGTCGCGCACCTCTCCATCGCGGCGGAAAGTGAGCGCGCCGATAACCGATTTGCCACGCGGGAACGACAGTTCGAGGTTCTCGAACACTGTCAGTTCCTCGTAGATCGACGGGTTCTGGAACTTGCGCCCGACGCCGGCGTGGACGATCTGGTGCTCCTTCATGTCGGTCAGTTCCTTGCCCCGGAACTTGATCGACCCTTCGGTCGCCTTGGTGCGCCCGCAGATCAGGTCGAGCACCGTGGTCTTTCCGGCACCGTTGGGCCCGATGATCACGCGGATCTCGTTTTCATCGACATAGAAGGACAGGTCGTTGACCGCCTTGAAACCGTCGAAGGAAACCGTCAGGCCTTCCACGGAGAGGATGAAGTCCTTCTGGTCGGCGGCGGTGGCTGTGGCCGGTGGTGTCATGGTTCATGCCCTCCTTACTCGGCAGGCGTTGCGTCGGCCGCCGCCGTCCGTCCCCAGCCAAGACCGGAGAACAGACGCCCGATGAGCGGTTCGACGTGGCTGCGGACGAGACCGGCAAGTCCGTTCGGGAAGGCCATCACCACGGCGATGAACAGGCCGCCCATGGCGAAGAGCCAAAGTTCGGGGAAGGATTCCGAGAAGGCCGTCTTGGCGCCGTTGACGATCAGCGCGCCGTAGATCGCACCGAACAGCGACAGCCGGCCGCCGACCGCGGCGAAGATGACCATTTCAATCGAAGGCACGATGCCGACGAAGGACGGCGACATGAAGCCGACCTGCAGGGTGAACATCGCCCCCCCGACCGAAGCGAGCGCTGCGGCGAAGCAGAAGATGAAGATCTTGAAGCCGGCCACGTTGTAGCCCGAGAACCGCACCCGGTCCTCCTTGTCGCGGATGGCGATCATCAGGCGGCCGAACTTGGTGATCTTCACCAGTTGGGCAATCAGGAGGCAGCCCAGCAACAGGCACGCATTGACAAAGTAGAGAATGGTCTTCGCTTCATCAGTGCGGATGTCCCAGCCCAGCATCGTACGCAGGTCGGTGATGCCGTTAACGCCCCCGGTGTAGCCCTGCTGGCCGATGATCAGGATGGTCAGGATGGCGGCGATCGCCTGGGTGATGATGGCGAAGTAAACGCCGCCCACACGCCGGGTGAACATCGCGAAGGCGATGATGAAGGCGAAGATGACCGGCACCGCGACCACCGCAACCAGGGTGAACGGCAGCGAGTGGAATGGCTCCCACCACCATGGCAGGGAAGTCAGCTGGTTCCAGTCCATGAAGTCCGGGATGCCGGGGGTGGACTGGATCGCGGTGTTCTCCGGGCTTGACGCCTCAAGCTTCAGGAACATGGCCATGCAGTAGCCGCCGAGCCCGAAGAAGACGCCCTGGCCCAGGCTCAGGATGCCGCCGTAGCCCCAGCACAGCACCAGCCCGAGCGCCACGAAGGCATAGGTGAGATACTTGCCGATCAGATTCAGGCGGAAGGCGTCGACCGAAGCCGGGAACACCAGGATGAGGAGAACGGCGAGGATGGCGAAGGCAGCCCATTCGCGCCGTGTGAAGAAGGGATTTGCGAAGTTCATATCCGTTACTCCTCGGGCCTAGCGGCGGATCTTGAGGGCGAACAGGCCCTGCGGGCGCAGCATCAGGATGCCGACCACGGTCAGCAGCGTGAGCACCTTGGCCATGGAGCCGCTCATGAAGAATTCCATGGTCGATTGGGCCTGGGAGATGGTGAAAGCCGAAGCGATGGTTCCAAGCAGGCTGGCCGCACCGCCGAAGACGACGACGAGGAAGGTGTCGACGATGTAGAGCTGTCCTGCCGTCGGCCCGGTCGAGCCGATCATGGTGAAGGCGGAACCCGCGACACCCGCGATGCCGCAGCCAAGGCCGAAGGTCATGCGGTCGACCATTTTCGTATTGATGCCGACGGCACCCGCCATGACGCGGTTCTGGATCACCGCGCGCACCTTCTTGCCCCAGCCGGACCTGTACATCAGGAACCAGACGCCGAAGGTGATCAGCAGCGTCAGCCCCATCACGAACAGGCCGTTGATCGGAACCTCGATGATGTCGGTCAGACTGATCGAGCCGAGAAGATATTCCGGCAAAGTAACGCCGACTTCGCGTGCGCCGAACACCGAACGGTAGAACTGCTGCAGGATCAGGCTCAGGCCCCATGTGGCGAGCAGCGTATCGAGCGGCCTCTTGTACAAGTGCCGTATCATCGCCCACTCGACGAACATGCCGAGCGCACCGGACACGATGAACGCCAGGATCATCGCCAGAAAGAAGTAGATGCCGAAAAGCGACGGCAGATAATGCTCAAAGAAGATGGAGGTGAAATAGGTGACGTAGGCGCCGAGGATCATGAACTCGCCGTGGGCCATGTTGATCACGCCCATCTGGCCGAAGATGATCGCAAGCCCCAGCGCCATCATCACAAACACGGAAAACAGGATCAGCCCGGCGAATGCCTGCATCGCCAGGATCGAGGAGAATTCGTAATAAGTGTAGTCGCCGATCATGACTGCCTCGCTCTTCAGAAGCGGCGGAAAGCAAACGCCTGCCTGCCTGCGAAAAGGGTTATTCCGGGAAAAACCTGCCCCCGGCGGTGCGGTGCCGGAGAGATGCCGGGGGCAGGCGAGGCGAAAGCTTATTGGTAGCCTTCGGGGAACGGATCGGGCTCGACCAAGTCCGCGGTCTCGTAGACAACCTCGTACTGGCCATCGTCCTTGGCGCGTCCAACGCGGGTCTTCGACCACAAGTGGTGGTTTTCGTGGATCCGCACGTAGCCTTCGGGCGCCTTGGTGAACTCGATGCCGGGCAAGGATTCCTTGAGCGGATCGATGTCGAAGCTGCCGGCCTTCTCGACCGCGAGCTTCCACAGCCAGGGCCCGAGATAAGCCGCCTGCGTCACGTCGCCGATGACGCTGTCATCGCCCCACATCTCCTTGAAAGCGGCAACGAATTCCTTGTTGTTGTCGTTCTCCAGAGACTGGAAGTACTTCATGCAGGCGTATGCCCCGACGATGTTCTCGCCGCCGATGCCGAGGATTTCGTCCTCTGTCACCGAGATGGTGAGAAGGACCGGCTTCTCCTTGGTCATGTCGATGCCGGCAGCCTTGAGCTGCTTGTAGAAGGCGACGTTCGAGCCGCCGACGACGATCGCGTAGATCACGTCGGGCTTCTTCAGCTTGATCTTGTTGATGACCGAGTTGAACTGGGTGTGGCCGAGCGGATAGTACTCCTCGCCCACAACCTTGAGGCCAAGCTTGTCCTCGATGTGCTTGCGCGCGATCTTGTTCGACGTGCGCGGCCAGATGTAATCGGAACCGAGCAGGTAGAAGCTCTTGGCGCCCTTTTCCTTCGCAACCCAGTCGAGACCGGCAATGATCTGCTGAGTGGCTTCCTGGCCGGTGTAGATGACGTTCGGGCTCTCTTCGAGGCCTTCATAGAAGGTCGGGTAGAAGAGCATGCCGTTGTACTGCTCGAAGACCGGCAGCACCGCCTTGCGCGAGGCGGAAGTCCAGCAGCCCATCACCGAGGCGACCTTGTCCTGCACCAGCAGCTTCTTGGCTTTCTCGGCGAAGGTCGGCCAGTCGGACGCGCCGTCTTCCTGAATAACTTCGATCTGACGGCCGAGCACGCCACCGGATTCATTGATCTGCTTGATGGCGAGCTTCTCGGCTTCCACCGATCCGGTTTCGGAAATCGCCATCGTACCCGTCACCGAGTGCAGGATGCCGACGGTTACCTTGTCATCGGTCACCGCAAGGCCGGTCTTGTTGACCTCGGCGGTGGGAAAATCCGACGCGCGGAGCGGTCCGCCCATCGTGGCAAGGAGCGGAATGGCAGACATGCCGGCGAGAAGCTGGCGTCTGTTCATCGTGTATAGATTGGGAGATTTGGTGTCCTTGGTCATTCTTCGAGCCCCGCTGTATTGGCTGAGTTCTGGTCAGGTGGGCTGACAGTTTTCCTGCCAACTGCCTGAATTTTCGACAGCGATTGTGCGATGCAACAATGGGGCATTTGACGTATATGCCCCTGCCCGTTTGCCCCATAGGATCAGGCAAACAGCGCAAGGGACATCGTTAACCGGCTGAAATGACGCAATTTTTCAGCCGCCCGATTTGTGACCTGCGGGAAAGGGTCCTATCCCCGAATGCGCTGGATTGTGGAGTGGACAGCGAGAGGGATCTGGCCTGTCTTTTGCATCTGCGAACAACGAGCGGAAGATGCTGCGAACAAGAGACCGCATCGCGCGGACAGGTATGCCGATTTGACCTGCCCGGCGCATGATTGGGTGAACGAGCGTGCTTGCTGAACGTGTCCCGCGTATCCGGCGTACCTACAACAAGTGGGTCGCCAACGAGACTCTCGAAGACTACGCCCTGCGCTTCACCGCGTATGGCGTCAGGCGATTCTCGACCTCACGCATCGCCAATACCGCCATCGGCGCCGTATCCTTCCTGGCGCTGGAAGCCATCGGCGGCGCCATCACCCTCAACTACGGCTTTTACAACGCCGCCACCGCGATTCTGGTCACCTGCCTGCTGATCTTCCTCGCCGGCATCCCGATTTCGTACAACGCTGCGCGCGCCGGCGTGGACATCGACCTGCTGACGCGCGGCGCCGGCTTCGGCTATATCGGCTCGACGATCACCTCGCTGATCTACGCCAGCTTCACCTTCATCTTCTTCGCCATAGAAGCCGCTATCCTCGCAACGGCGCTGGAGCTCGTCTTCGCGATCCCGCTTGCCATCAGCTATGTGATTTCAGCGCTGCTGGTGATCCCGCTCGTCACCCACGGCGTCACCTTTATCAGCCGTTTCCAGGCATGGACGCAGCCGTTCTGGGTCGTGCTGCAGCTGGCGCCCTTCGTCTTCATTGCCGCGCAAAGCCTCGAACCGGTCCGGCAATGGACAGGCTACACCGGACTTCACGGCGCGGTCGGCGGAAACTTCTCGCTGATCCAGTTCGGCGCCGCGTCAGCCGTGCTGTTCTCGCTCGTCGCGCAGATCGGCGAGCAGGTCGACTACCTGCGCTTTCTGCCGCGCCCGACACCGGCGACCCGGCGCAAATGGTGGGTAGCCATGATGACGGCGGGCCCGGGCTGGATCGTCATCGGTGCGCTGAAAATCTTCGCCGGCTCGTTTCTGGCCTTCTATGCCTTCCAGAGCGGCGTGCCCTTCGAGCAGGCCTCCGATCCGGTCCACATGTACCTGTCGGTCTTCGGCAAGATGCTGGCGCAGCCGGAACTGGCGCTCGGCCTCACTGGTATCTTCGTGGTGATCTGCCAGTTCAAGATCAACGTCACCAACTCCTATGCCGGCTCCATCGCCTGGTCGAACTTCTTCTCGCGCCTCACCCACAGCCACCCCGGCCGCGTTGTCTGGCTGGTCTTCAACGTGGTGATCAGCCTGCTGCTGATGGAGTTTGGTGTCTACAAGGCGCTGGAGCACATTCTCGGGCTCTACTCGATCCTTGCGGTCGCCTGGGTTGGCGCGCTGGTTGCCGATCTTGTCATCAACAAGCCCTTCGGCCTTTCGCCCAAACACATCGAGTTCAAGCGCGCCCATCTCTACGACATCAATCCGGTCGGCTTCGGCGCGATGTTCGCAGGCATCGGTACAGCGCTGCTCGCCTATTTCGGTTTCTTCGGAATCACCGTTGCCTCGCTCTATTCCTACGTCGCGCTCATCGTCTCCTTCTGCCTCGTGCCGGCCATCGCGGTCGCAACCCGCAGCAAGTATTACATCGCCCGCCAGCCGGACCGGAACTGGAAGGGGCTGGAAAAGATCGAGTGCTGCATCTGCGAGTACGAATTCGACAGCGAGGACATGGCCCGCTGCCCGGTTTATTCCGGTCCGATCTGTTCGCTGTGCTGCTCGCTGGACGCGCGCTGCGGCGACGCCTGCAAGACGGATGCGCGCCTTGGAGACCAGATCCGCATCTTCGCCACCCGGCATCTGCCCGAGAAGGTCGCGGCCTGGGCGGGTACGACACTTGCCCGCTACACCGCCTTGATGACGCTGGTGATAGCCATCGTCGGTATGCTGTTCGGCCTGATTTATGTGGAAAGCACCATCGGCCCGGCCGACAATCATTCGATCGGCCTGACGCTGTCCAAGATGTTTGTCATCGTGCTGCTGATCTCCGGCGTCATCGTCTGGCTGTTCGTCCTGACACAGGACAGCCGCAACTTCGCCGAAGAGGAAGCGCGCCGCCACACCCAGCTTCTACTGGCCGAGATCGAGGCCCACCAGGAAACCGACCGGCAATTGCAACAGGCCAAGGAGGTTGCCGAAAAGGCCAACCTCGCCAAGAGCAAATATGTGGTCGGCCTGAGCCATGAATTGCGAACGCCGCTCAATGCCATCCTCGGCTATGCGCAATTGCTCGACCGCGAAAAGGAGCCGACGCCCCTGGTCGCCAACGCGGCACGCACCATCAAGCGTTCCGGCGAACATCTCGCCGGCATGATCGAGGGCCTGCTGGATATCTCCAAGATCGAGGCCGGCAGGCTGGAGATCGACCGCAACAAGGTGGCGCTGCGCCCCCTGCTCGACCAGATCGTCGACATGTTCACGCTGCAGGCTCAGGCGAAGGGGATCGCCTTCGAGTTCAATGCCCTGACCGGGCTGCCGGCCTATGTCTTCACCGATGACAAGCGCCTGCGCCAGGTGCTGATCAACCTGCTGTCGAATGCGGTCAAATTCACCGAAACCGGCAAGGTCACCTTCTCCGTCGCCTACCGCAACGACATCGCCACGCTCACCGTCGAGGACACCGGCCCGGGCATCGCGGCCGAAGATCTCGAGCGCGTCTTCCTGCCGTTCGAACGCGCCGCCCCTGACAGCGCCGCGGCGCTGGCGCCCGGCACCGGCCTCGGGCTCACCATCACGAACCTGCTGGTCGACATCATGGGCGGCGACCTGTCGGTGAAAAGCGAGATCGGCAAGGGCACCGGCTTCACGGTCCGCCTGATGCTGCCGTCCGCGCAAGCGGGCGAGGAAACCGCCGACATCATGCGCCCTGTCATCGGTTACGAGGGGCGCCGGCGCACCGTCCTCGTCACGGACGACGATGCCGCTCACAGGGCGCTGGTGCTGGACCTGCTGCGGCCGCTCGGTTTCCGCGTCATGCCGGCGGCCAACGGTCACGCCTGCCTGTCGACGCTGGCGCTGCATCGCCCCGACATCGTGCTGCTCGACGTGTCGATGCCGGACCTGTCGGGCTGGGAAGTGGCGCGCCGCATCCGCGACCGCCACGGCCCGGACCTGCCCGTTGTCATGGTGTCCGCCGACGCCGGCAGCGGGCGCAACGCGCCGGAGAACAAGCAGCTTCACGACACCTACCTGACCAAGCCCTTCTCGGTTCAGGACCTGCTGGAAACCATGTCCGGCCTGCTGGACATCAACTGGGTCCATGCCAGTGCGACAGCCGAGGCGGACGAAGCCGATATAAGCTTCAGCGCCAAAGACCTTCCTCCTGCCGAAACGCTGGACCAACTCGCCATTCTGGCGCGCGCCGGACTTGATCGTTCCGTCAAGGCGCTGCTCGATGAAACCGAACAGACCCACCCGCAATCCACACGCTTCTGCCATCACCTCTGCGACCTGATGGCCGGCTACCGGATGGACCGATTCCTCGAAGTGCTGGAGGACGCCCGTGGCAATGGCGCTTGAAACCACCCCTACCGCGCGGATTCTCGTCGTTGACGATTCCCAGGAGACCCTGTCGATGCTGCGCGACGCGCTGTCGATGTCGGGCTTCGACGTCGACCTCGCGACCAGCGGCCGCAATGCACTGAACAAAATCCACAGCGACAAGCCCGATCTCGTTCTGATGGACGCCAAGATGCCAGGCATGGACGGCTTCGAGACCTGCGAGATCATCAAGGGCGAACCCGGCTTCACGGATATCCCGGTCATCTTCATGACCGGCTCCAACGAGACCAGCCATGTGGTGCGCGCGCTCGCCAGCGGCGGCGTCGATTTCGTCACCAAGCCGCTGCCGCTCGATGAACTCTTCGCCCGCATCCAGGTGCATCTCGCCAACGCCCGCAAGGCGATCTCGGCGCGCAAGGCGCTCGACCGCACGGGCCGGCGCATTGTCGCCACCACCTTCAACGGCGAAATCCGCTGGGCCACACATCAGGCGGAAAGCCTTCTCATCGCCGCGGGGCTGCGCCACGCCTCAGGCGACCGTCTGCCGTGGGAGGTGGTCGAGTGGCTGCAATCGGCCATGGAGGCGGACCCCTCGACAGTGCCCTCGACAACGTTGAAGGGCCCGTCGGCCAGCATTGAGTTCAGATTGCTCGATTCAAGCGACGATTCAGAGATCCTGCTGCGGCTGGTCGATTGTACCAATGGCGGCGACGAGGAACGGCTGTCAGACGCCTTCGGCCTTACGATCCGCGAGGCAAGCGTGCTGATCTGGATCACCCACGGCAAGTCCAACAAGGAGATCGCCGAAATCCTGGAAATGTCCCCGCGCACCGTGAACAAGCATCTGGAGCAGATCTTCAACAAGCTGGGGATCGAGAACCGGACAGCCGCCGCAACCATGGCCGTCCGGGTTCTCTGGTCGGAGCTTTAGAAGCGCCGTCCCGTTCCAGGGCTAAATGGATAGGTCAGAGATCGTTGGCGGCCGTATGCTCGATCTTTTCCCAGTTCCTTGCGGCCTTTGCAATTGTACCCTGCTGGTCCTTCTGGAACGCGTTGTAGATTTCCTCGTTGAGGAAAACATAGAGCTTGCCATCGACAACCGCGGCGAAGTTGGGATCGCCGTCGAACTTCTTCCCGACGGAGACGCCAAAGGTACAAAACCCGCCGTTCTGCGGCGTGTAGCGTGCCGGGTTGGCCTCGAACGCCGTCCGGTTTTTCTCCGAGGCGAAGTAATAGGAAACGCCGCCGTGAACAGCCGCCTGCGTAGCGACGCCCTCGGCGTTGCGGCCATGGTCCAGCAGCGCGACGGGATCAGCACCATGCAGACCGAGCGGCATGCCGGCGGCGGTCAGGCCCGGCGCGGCATTGACTTCATCCGCCGCTTGAACCGGTGCCGACATGATGAGCGCCGCCAATACGGCAGCGGCGGTGAATGTGAGTTTGCGGGACATACGAGATCCTTTCTGCGTTGAAATCAGCAACACCGGCCTCCTGTGGCCAGCGGCGTCCGACTTGGCGATGCGGTGATTTCCTGTTACCCGCCACATCGGCGCAGAACCAATGAAGCGCATATATCTCGGCGTTTTAATGCTTATTAATTCGCAATATATAGCAGATCGTCCAAGTCTATGGACGTAGGCGCAGATTATATTGTAGGTTCCCGGTCATGTTGGATTTGCTCAGCGACATTCTCACCCGGCTCTCGCTTCGCGGCACGCTCTATTTCCGCACCAGCTTCACCGAGCCGTGGGGCGTACGCGTACCAGCGTTCCGCAACGTTGCGCGATTCCACTTCGCCAACCGCGGCGAGGCGCTGGTACGCATCGAGGGGCAGCCCGGGCCGGTTCATCTGGCACAGGGCGATCTGATCATCATCCCGCGCGGCGCGGCGCATGTACTGTCCTGCCGGCACAGCGGACCCGAAGAAGCACTGCCGCTCGACGATATCCTGACCCGTTCCGGCTTTCCCGGACACGGCACGTTGGTCTGGGGCGGTGATGACACCTCTCGTGAGACGCAGTTGATCTGCGGACATTTCGCCATGGCTGAAGGATCACGGCATCTCCTGATCGAGCAACTGCCCCCCTTCATCCACCTGCGCGGCTATGGTGACGAGGCCGGGCCGTGGCTGGAAGCCACGCTGCGCGTCATCGGCGCTGAAGCCGGAGGCTCCCGCCTGGGTGGCGACCTGATCGCGCTGAAACTTTCCGAAGCAATCTTCGCCCAGGCGATCCGCGCATATATCGAGCAGACGCATGAGACAGACGGAGGAATTGCCGGTTTTGCCGACCCGCATCTCTCCCAGGCGCTCACCGCCTTTCACCGCGCGCCTGCGAAAGACTGGACCGTGGCTACGCTGGCCCGCGAAGCGGGGCTGTCACGGACCGGCTTTGCCGGACGTTTCACCGAAAGGCTCGGCGTCACGCCCATGAACTATGTCACGTCATGGCGCATGCAGATTGCGCGCGAAGCACTGGCAACACGAGGGCTCAGTGTGGCGGAAGCCGCCGAAATATCAGGCTACGCCTCTGAATCGGCTTTCAGCCGGGTATTCAAGAAAGAAGTCGGCATCTCGCCCGCCGCCTTCCGTCAGGCAGGCTCGGCAGACCGGGCGGTGGCCTGATACCGCCACGCTCATCAGACGTCCACATTTTTGGGACGATCTGCAATATATTCTGGATTTTCTGAAATTCAACGTCCGCATGGTGACACCTATGTTGGCTTTGTGGCGGATGCCTTTCCGCCCCTGAAAGCCTACGAAAGGACTCCACCATGCGCTTCATCACCAAGCACATTCATGCATGGCTCGACTACCCGGTCGCGCTTGCGCTTATCGCCCTGCCGTTTCTGCTCGGCCTGGGCACATCACATCCGCTCGCATCCATGATCTCGCCGGTGATCGGCGTCGCGGCCTTTGTGCTGACGGTCTTTACCGACCATCAGTTCGGGATCATTCGCGTGCTGCCCTTCAAGCTCCACCTCGCCGTCGATCTCGCCGTGGGGCTGCTGTTTCTCGCATTGCCCTTCGCGCTCGGCTTTTCCGGGCTCGACGCCGCCTACTACTGGCTGAACGGCGCCGCGGTCGTAGCCGTAATCGCCCTGTCCAAGCCTGAACCCGAAATGGCCCTGGCCTGAATTTACCCCCCAAAGAAAGGACACCCCCATGTCACGTATTACACAAGTCACCGACACCGCCGCGAACGCGCAAGCCAAAGCACTCTTCACCGCGATCAAGGGCAAGATCGGCATGGTGCCGAACCTCTACCGCGTCGCCGCGAACCAGCCCGCCGTGCTTTCGGGCATGCTCGGCCTCAACGAGGCGCTGGCCGGCGGAAACTTCGATGCGCAAACCCGTGAAGCCATTGCGCTTGCGGTTGCTGGCGCCAATGCCTGCGACTATTGCGCCTCGGCCCATGCCGCAATCTCCGCCGGACTGAAGGTCGCCCCCGATGCTGTCGAAGCGCACCTTGCCGGCCGCTCGGACGATCCCCGCCTGGCGGCAATCCTCAAGCTGGCCCTGGCCATCGTGGCCAAACGCGGACTGATTGAGGATGCGGACCTGGCCATGGCCCGTGACGCCGGACTGTCGGATCCGGATATCGTTGAGACAGTGGCCAACACGGTGGCGAATATCTTCACCAACTATCTCAATCATGTCGCGGCCACCGACATTGATTTCCCCGCCCGCCGCGCGCGTGCGGCCTGACGCAAACCCGGCCCGCCGGACCAACCGGCGGGCCGCCCGCGCAGAGACGACAACTGTGCGCGATCATGCCGCGCATCCTTGCTATGCGAAGTGACTTGGCTTGCTAAAGGTTCGCCGGGCCATTAGTTGGATTGGCTCATAACGACCGATGCTGTTCGGTGTTGGCCGTTGGCAAACAAGGCAATAGGGCGGGCGCGCGTGGATATCAAAATTGCCACCAGAGGCAGCAAGCTGGCATTGTGGCAAGCCAACGATTTTGCCTCCCTCATTTCAAAGCACATTCCCGGCGCAGCGCCGCTGATCGTTCCCGTCATGACGGACGGGGACAGGATTCAGGACAGACCCCTGCACGAGGTCGAAGGCAAAACGCTGTTCATCAAGGAAGTCGAGAACGCGCTGCTTGCCGGCAAGGCCAACGTCGCGGTTCATTGCGTCAAGGACTACCATCCCGAAACACCGCCGGAGTTCCGGATTGCCGCCTATCTGCCCCGGGAATCCGACCGCGACCTGCTGGTCACGAATACCCCGGTCAGCAGCCTTGACGAGTTGCCGGACGGCGCGGTCGTCGGGACGACGAGCCAGCGGCGCATATTCTTCCTGAAGAAACGGCGCCCGGACCTGCAGATCAAAATGCTACGCGGCAATATCGACAGCCGGCTGAGAAAGCTGAATGCCGGCGACTACGATGCGATCGTGCTGGCTCAGGCCGGCATCAACCGGCTGGGCATCGATCCCGGGCACTTCGTTGTTCTCGATGACGACACGATGCTTCCCGCAGTGGGTCAAGGCGCACTCGTCGTCGAGGTTTGCACTTCCAATCCCGAGATGGCCGATCTGCTGAAGCAATTCAACGATACGCCCACCCAGGTCTGCGTGGAAGCCGAGCGGGCGCTTGTCAGCGGCCTGTCCGCCAACTGCAAATCCGCCGTTGGCGCGAACTGCCGGTTCACGGATACCGGCAAGATCACGCTCTGCGGCCACGTCGGGCATCCCGGCACGCTTGAGGAAATGTCGGATATCAGAACCGGCAACGCCGATCAGGCAATCGAGCTCGGCAAAGCCATGGCCGCCGGGTTCATCGCGCGCGGCGCGGCGCGGCTATTGGACGAGTAGAACTACTGCGAAATTGCAGCGGTGGCCTCGGGTTCACATGTGCCGGGCGGCGTGGTTGAAAAATATGCTGCAAAATCAGCCTGGCAGCTTGGAATTCCCTGCAGGCAGAACCTGGGAATTTAATCTGGAGTAACAGGGAATATCTTGATCGAAATGGGAACGAGAACATCGATCAATTTGATGCCGCTACTACAAAGCGCACGTGACTTTCAGACAGACCATTTCGAACGGAAGATGGCCGTGTCAATCATGATTTTGTTCGGGGCAGCTTTCCAGAAACCGCTGGCTCCCTGTTAGACCAGAAAGCGCTCCAATTCCTTTTCATCCACCTGAACGCCCAGGCCGGGACCCTGAGGGCACGCAAGATGCCCTCCCTCCAGCCATGGCTCGTGGCGGATCGGCTGGTCGGCCAGGAATGTGCTCCCCGGGTTAAGCAGCCAGTCGACTTGGGGCAAGGCGCATGCGGCGTGCGTCATGGCGGCTGTCGCCAGTCCAGATTCCATCATCATCGCCAGCCCGACCGGCATTCCCAGCCCGTCGGCGACGACCGCCACTCGCAACATGGAGGTAATACCGGAGAGCTTGATCGACTTCAGGCTGGCTCCCGTGATCGCCTGCAAATGGTACAATGCCAGGATATCGTTCAGATCGTGGATCGCTTCATCCGCCGAGATCGCCACCGGCGACACGCGTCCGAGCGAAGCCATGCGCTGATAATCCGCCGTCACGGGCTGCTCCAGATAATCCAGCCCGAACTCGGCGGCGGCTTTGGCGAACCTCAGGGCGGCGGCGTTATCCCATGCCATGTTTGCATCGGCGGCAAGAAAACAATCGTCGCCAATGGCTTCGCGAACGGCGGCAAGCATTGCGATGTCTTCGCTTACCTTGAGCGAACCGACCTTGAGCTTGAACGCATGGACACCGTCCTCAAGCAGTTGCGTCACTTCGTCGATCAATGCCGCCTTGTCGTTGCCGCCTCCGACGATTGCCAGCTTACCGACCTGCCGCCGGTGCATGCCGCCCAGGACCTCGGCCACCGGAGCGCCACGCAGTTTCCCGGCAAGATCGAGAAGCGCCATGTCTATGGCCGTAATCGCCCCGCCATTCGCGAAGACACCGCCGTTCAAGTCCGCAAGTACGGATAGGCGCTCATGCACCGGGCGGCCGACCGTCAATTCGCGAAACCTCGCATCGATGACGCCGACCATGCCACGCAGCGTTTCGCCGGCGTTTCCAAGATCCGCAATTGCCTCGCCCCATCCCTCCGCACCGGAAACCGAGGTGACGCGCACGTAGAGTACACCGACACTGTCGAACCGGAACCCGCCCAGTTGCATCGGCTTCTTCAACGGCAGGCGCAGTGGAAAGCAGTCCAGGGAAGCGACCATGCTGTCGCGATCGTAGGAGCCCGGCTCGGCGTTCATTGCTTGATCCCTTTCAGTCACGCGACGAAGGCGCGGCGAAGGGGAGGAAATCCGGCAGCGTCTCGGCTGCGTCATCCCTGCACGGCCAGCGCCCTGAATCGACCTGATGCAGAAACTCCTCCAGAAGCCGGTTGTAGCGGCCGGTCTCCTCGAGGTTCAGCGAGTGCCCGGTGTTCGGAAGGACCGTCAGTGCGGCGCTGCGAATCATGCGCTTGAGATAGACCCCGGGCTGAAAGCAGGGGAAATCCTCATCACCGTGCACGACAAGCGTCGGCACGGTCAAAGAACGCAGCTCTTCCTTCAACTCGTAGATCGAGGGGCGGCGCCCCTGCAGGCATTTCTGCGTCAGTGCCGAACCGGTTGCATCATGGCCGGAGAGTTTCTCCAGAAACTCGGCATAGCCGCGCGGATCCTTGTTGGCGAACTGCACTCTCCCGACACCCGTTGCATAGAGCCGGGCGAAATCCTTCATCCCCATGTTCATGATGGCTTGTGAAGTCTGCTCGCTCCGGGCCTTGAAGGCTTCCTTCTGATCGAGATCGGAGCCGTAGCCGCATCCCCCAAGGCAAATCGAACGGGTACGCTGCGGGTGGCGGATCGCAAAATGCAATGCTGCCAGCGAGCCCATCGACAGCCCGACGACGTGAGCGGTCTCGACACCTAAGGCATCAAGGACGCTGAGAATATCGTCTGCGGCATGGACCTGCGTATACGCGTCTTCGTCCTGGGGTATGTCCGATGGCGCGAATCCGCGTGCGGAAAACGTGATGCAGCGGTAGGTTCTGCCGAAGTGGCGAAGCTGGGGTTCCCAGCTGCGGTGATCGCCCGCGAACTCGTGCACGAACACGACCGGAATGCCCTTCCCGGTTTCCTCGCAATGGAGTTCATAGCCGTCAATCGATCGCGCCCGCATCACCGGTTTCCCCCTTGTCCTCTGAACATACGGCCTGTCGGCCAAAGCCATTTTTCGCCGGCTGACGTCAGAGATTTTCTCGCCATTTGACTGATTGTCTGTCAGAATTACAAGCATATTATCGA
Organism: Rhodobiaceae bacterium; assembly: GCA_020441995.1. Lineage (GTDB taxonomy): Bacteria > Pseudomonadota > Alphaproteobacteria > Rhizobiales > Tepidamorphaceae > JACKJK01. The sequence goes on along the minus strand of JAGRLC010000080.1, from coordinate 21,079 downwards.
TCCCGCTCGGGCGTCAATCCGGCTTCGCCAGCCCCTGTTCCAGCGCGCGATTCCAGGCGAATGCCATGTTTGTTGACTACCCTGGGGATTGGTTTTATGTATGCCTGTAAGATTGTCTGTTCAGATGATGGACGCAAATTTCATGGCTATGCAGGAGGCGCACGTGGAGAAAAGAGAAGTGTCTGAGGAGTTCAAACGGGGCCTCGGCACCAGACGTGAAGTGCTTGGAGACGCTTATGTCGATCGCTCGATCGGCAAAGCGACCGAATTCTCCTGGGTCATGCAGGAAGTCGCGACGGAGTGGTGCTGGGACTACACCTGGAACCGTCCCGATCTCGACCGTCGCGCGCGCTCCATACTGAACCTCGGCATGCTTGCTGCACTGAACAGACCAACCGAATTCAAGACGCACGTGCGCGGCGGCCTCAACAATGGTCTGACCGTCGCCGAGATCAGGGAGATCTGCGTGCAGATCAGCACATATTGCGGCGTTCCCGCCGGTCTCGACGCATTCCGACTGGCAGAAGAAGTCCTCAAAGAGGTCGGCAGTGACTAAGGAACCTTCCGGAACAGCCATTGCCTTCATCGGCCTCGGCATGATGGGTCTGCCGATGGCAAAGAGACTGGTTGCCAGCGGCTATGACGTCACCGGCTTCGATCTGTCCGAAAACGCCCGGTCGGAATTCGCGGCGGCCGGCGGCAAGGTCGCGGCCTCTGTGGCGGACGCCTGCGCCGGCAAGGACTTCGCGATCACAATGCTCCCCAACGAGCGTATCGTCCGTGACGCGCTCATGGGTGATGGCGGCGGCGCTTTCTCTCTCCCAAGAGGCGCCGTCGTCATCGACATGAGTTCCTCGGCCCCCTCCGGCACCATTGAACTGGCCAAGCAACTCGACGCGATGGGCATCGCACTTATCGACGCACCGGTGTCGGGTGGTGTCAAGAAGGCCATCGACGGCTCGCTCGCGATCATGATCGGCGGCGAGGATGCAACCATCGACAGCATCCGCCCCGTTCTGGCACCCTTGGCGGCATCGCTCATCGTTGCCGGCAAGGTTGGCGCCGGTCATGCGATCAAATCGCTGAACAACTTCGTGTCGGCAGCCGGCCTGACCGCAATGAGCGAGGCGCTTTCGATCGGACAGCGCTTCGGCATCGCGCCCGACACGATCATCGATGTCCTGAACGCCTCGAGCGGACGCAACAACTCCACCGAGAACAAGGCCAAACAGTTCATCCTGTCCGGTACGTTCCAGGCGGGCTTCACCATGGCCCTGATGGCCAAGGATATCGGCATCGCCGCGAAGCTCGCCGAGGAACTCGACATTGACGCCCCTGCACTGGCGGCTACATGCGAATACTGGCGGTCGGCAAACGAGGCACTTGGACCCGGCGCCGATCACACCGAGATCTACCGTTACATCAGCAAGAAAAGCTGAAGCAGCGGAGCGCCTCTGGAATTCGCCGGGCGATCTACGGACGGGCGAGCGCCGCAAGCGCCCCGGCATCGTCGCACTCGGCGATATTCCACAGGGCTTCGATTAGAGGGTCGACATCGAGTTCCGGGCAGCCATGGTTGGCCGCGGCCCGGAATTTCGCTTCCAGCTGATCGTTGCCAAGCGGATTGCCGAGGCTCCCGAGCGCCTCGTCCACCTGCACCTCGATCACCTCGCCGCTCACCAGCGAGACACTAATGCGAGCGCTTTCCACCGCGACGGCCTCATCCACCACGACCGGCAGGACGAGGCGGCTGAACTTCCTCACGCGCTCATCGGCAACCATACCGTCAGTGAACTCGGCAACACCGGCTGCGCCGAACAGCAGCGCCACAGAAATAGCATGCTGGGCGCTGACCTGCGCCTGGCGCCCTGTCGTCACATCCGGACGGTCTGTCCGGTCCTTCAGCAGCGGATGCCCGCTCACGACAACGCTCTTCACCGCTCCAGCATCAAACCCGTCCCGGGCGCGCAGCTTCAGACAAGCATCAATGACCGGATTAAGCACGACACCGCAGGGATAGGGCTTGTACATGTTGCGCGACAATTCCCACCGTTCGCCGAGCCCGTCGACTATGGACGCCATATCGGGATCGTCATGGACCACGCGCAGAAACCCGAGGCCCGCTTCCAGCGGAGCCTCTGGCCCTATGCCGCCCTTTTTCGCCAGCAGCGCGGCCACAAGCCCGCCACGCGCGGCAGCGCCAACACCGATGCTCTTGGCCGTCGTTCCCAGCGTGTGCACGAGTCCCGAGGACTGGGCCGACGCAATGCCGAGCGCCGACAGGAGCATGTCGGCATCCAGGCCGAGCAACCTTCCCGCCGCCACAGCCGAACCAAAGACGCCGCAGGTCGAGGTGATGTGCCAGCCGCGCCTGTAGTGTCCCGGTGAAATCGCGTTGCCCAGGCGGCATTCCACTTCGACTCCCAGAACGAATGCCGTCAGAAGCTGCTCGCCGGAAATCGCCGACTGCTCTGCGAGCGCGAAGAGCGGCGGCATGACCGGAGCCGTCGGATGAATGATCGTCCCATCATGGGTGTCGTCGAAATCGAAGATGTTGATCGACGCGGCATTGAGAAAACTTGCGGTAAGCGCATCCACCGTGACGCCGTGGCCGAAGACGGTCGCGTCCCGGGGGCCGGAGAAAGGCTCCATGACGCCAAGCACACGCCTGAAATCCGGGTCGCCGGCACCGCAAAGCGCTGTCCCGAATCCGTTGAAGATCGAGCGCGCAGCTTCCCGCCGAACGGCATCGGGTAAGTCGCTCCACCCGCATTCCGAAACAAATTCCGACAGGCGGCGGCTGACATGCATTTCAGGAGACATCTTGTTCGCAATCATGCGAGCGTCCACCCGGCGGTGCGATGCTATCTGATTTCGGCAACGAACTTCGTCCTCATGAACGCGTCGAGGCCCTCGATTCCACCCTCGGAACCATAGCCGCTGTGATCGACGCCTCCGAAAGGCGTCTCGGGCAGAGAGATCGCTGCGCAGTTGATGCCGACGAGCCCCGCATTCAACCGGCGCGTCGCCTCCTGTGCCCAGCCGCCGTTACGCGTGAAAACATAGGACGCCAGACCCACTTCCACACTATTGGCACGTTCGATCACTTCGTCCAGATCCTCGAAGCGGCTGACGGGCGCGACGGGACCGAACGGCTCCTCGCGCATGATCGCCGCCTCGTCCGGCACCTCGTCCAGAAGCGTGGGGGCAAAAAACCAGCCGCGATTTCCGATCCGCTTGCCGCCCGTGACAACTGATGCGCCATGATCGCGTGCATCGGCCACCAGCCGGTCCATCACCTCGAGACGGCGCTGCGCCGCAAGCGGCCCCATGGTCGCCGCGTCATCCAGTCCATCGCCCACGACAGCCTTTTCGAACGCATCGGCGAAGACGCCGACAAAGCGGTCGTGGACCGAGGAATGGACGAAGAAGCGGCTGGGCGACGTACAGACCTGACCAGCGTTGCGCAACTTGAAGGCCGCAGCCGTCTGGGCGGCAAGTTCGACGTCCGCATCCGGGAGCACGATGAACGGCGCATGGCCGCCGAGCTCCAGCGTGCAGCGCTTGAGCGTCCTTGCAGCCAGCGTCTGCAGGTGGATGCCGACGGGCACGCTCCCGGTGAAGGTCACCTTTCTGGGAATGCTCGATGACAGCAGATAGGCGGACGTGTCGGCGGGATTGCCGAACACGACGTTCAGCACGCCGCGGGGCAACCCGGCATCCTGGAAGCAGCGGGCGATGGCGATCGCCGTTCCGGGTGCCTCCTCGCTGGGCTTCACGATAATTGAGCATCCCGCCGCCAGGGCACCGGCCACCTTGCGGATGACGTTCACTGCGGGAAAGTTCCACGCCGCGAAGCCGACGACGGGGCCAACGGGTTCCTTCAGGACCGTGTTGCGGACCCGAATGTCCCTTGCCGGCACGACACGGCCGTACGCGCGCTTGCCCTCCTCCGCATACCAGCGCAGAACGCCGATCGTGAAATCGATCTCCATGAGAGATTCACGAAGCGGCTTGCCGATCTCCAGCGTGCAAGTGCGGGCAATCTGCTCGCGCCTTTCCTCGAGCAGCCGGGCGGCATTCTCCAGAATGCCCTGTCTTTGCAGTGCCGGCGTGTCTTTCCAGACATTGAAACCCTGCAAACTGGCAGCGAGCGCGCGGTCGAGATCCTGCGTCGAGGCAAGAGGCAGATCGCCGATCGTCGCTTCGGTGGCGGGGTTCTCCACGGCCATGGAGGCGGCATCCGAGCCGGCCGTCCATTCACCGTCAATGAGCATCTCGAGGCGTTCGTATCCGGTCATTGCAGCTTGTTGATCCTGTTGAGATAGCGGCCGGGCAAGCGGCTCTGCCGGAGCCGGTCGCCTACCTGAAGTATTTCTTCAGACGGCCCAGTTCGCCCACGATGCCCTTGCGGAACAGGAGCACGGTGGCCATGAACAGCAGCCCCTGCATGACGACAACCGACATACCGATCTCCGCCAGGCCGTCCTGCGCCCAGACGATGAACAGCGCCCCGACGATTGGACCGATCAGTGTGCCGATACCGCCGACAAGCGCCATCAGCACGCCGTCACCCGACATCAGCCAGTGGACGTCCGGCAGCGCGGCGATCTGAAACACCAGCGCCTTCAATGCGCCGCCGATCGAGGCCAGAAAGGCAGAGAGGACGAAGGCGATAAACTTGTAGGTCCTGGGGCTGCAGCCCAGCGATGTCACCCGCTCGGGATTCTCGCGTATCGCCTTCAGCATCTCGCCGAATGGCGAATTGATGATGCGGAACACGAACAGCAGGCAGAACAGGAACATCAGCAGCACGAAGCCATAGAGATGCGAATTTTCGAGAAGACTGAAGCCGAGTATTTCGCCGCGCGGAATGCCTTGCAGGCCGTCGTCTCCGCCGGTGAACTCCGCCTGCACGCAGAAGAAGTAGACGAGTTGCGCGAGCGCCAGCGTGATCATGGCGAAGTAGAATTCGATGCGCCGCACAGCAATCATTGCGAACAGGACGCCCAGCAATGTGCCCCCGGAAACTGCGATCAGCATGGAAAGTGCAACGCCGAAATCCATCTCCTTGGCGAAGTGCCCGAACATGTAGGCAGACAGGCCAAAGAATGCCGCGTGACCGAATGAGAGAAGGCCGACATAGCCGAGCAGCAGGTTCACGCTCATCCCCAGGATCGCGTACGACATCGCCTTCATCAGGAACACCGGATAGATGAAGAACGGCGCAACGAGGAAGAACAGCACCACCAACACAATCCCGATGATTTCGAGATTCCACCTGTCGAGCACGGGGATGTTCGATTGCACGTTGGTTTTAGTCTCGTTCATATCAGGTTTCCTTGCCGAACAGGCCAGCGGGACGGAAGAGCAGGACCAGGGCCATCATCGCGAAAATCACACTGTTGGCGGCCTCGGGATAAACCACCTTGGCAACGCCCTCGAGAAGGCCGAGTCCGAAGCCGGTGAATATGGCGCCTGAGATCGAACCCATGCCGCCGACGACGACCACGGCAAAGACGACGATGATGATGTCGGCGCCCATCATCGGGCTCACCTGGTAGATCGGTGCCGCCATGACGCCGGCGAGCGCCGCAAGCCCCACACCGGCGGCATAGGTCGCGGTCAGAAGCAGCGGAACATTGACGCTAAAGGTCTTCAGCAGTTCGGGATTCTCGGTGGCTGCACGCAAGTAAGCGCCGAGCTTGGTCTTCTCGATCACGATCCAGGTGCATGCGCAGACCACGATGGCCGCAACGATCACCCAAAGGCGATAGACCGGAACGAACATGAAGCCGAGATCGAGGCCGCCGCGCAGCAGATCGGGCGGCGGATAGGATGCGCCCGACGCGCCGAACCGGTCGAGGACAACGCCCTGCACCACAAGCGCCAGACCAAACGTCAGCAGCATGCCGTAGAGGTGGTGCAGATGGTAGAGACGCCTGAGCGCCAGCCGTTCGAAAACAACGCCGAACGCCGCGACGACAAGCGGCGCAAGGACCAGCGCGAACCAGTAGTTGACGCCGAGATAGCGGTGCATGAGAAGCGCCGAGAAGGCACCGAGCATAAACAGGGCGCCATGGGCGAAATTCGCCACCTTCAACAGGCCAAAGATGATAGCGAGCCCAAGGCTGAGAAGAGCATAGAAGGAGCCGTTGATAAGGCCGACTACAAGTTGCCCCCACAGCGCCATCATGGAGAAATGTTCCATGTCGCAATTCCTTTCGAGCTACACGCTCAGATACCGGGTAACCCTGTCCCATTCCTGCGCGATGGTATCGTTGGTCAGTTCGTCAACGATCTTCCCCGACTCCATCACGTAGTGACGGTCGGCGACCTTCTGCGCGAAACGGTGATTCTGCTCGACCAGGACAATCGTGAAGCCCCTTTGCTTCAGCGCGGTGATGGCCTGCTCGATCTGCTGGACGATGACGGGAGCGAGCCCCTCGGTGGGCTCGTCCAGCAAAAGGATATCCGCCCCCGTGCGCAGGATGCGGGCGATGGCCAGCATCTGCTGCTCGCCGCCGGACAGGTTCGAACCGCGGCTCGACAGACGATCCTTGATGTTGGGGAACATCGTGAAAATCTCGTCGGTCGAAAGCCCGCCATCGCGAAGCTTCGGCGGAAGGGTGAGATTCTCGCCGACCGAGAGCGATGCATAGATTCCACGCTCCTCCGGGCAATAGGCGACGCCGAGCCGCGCAATCACCGTGGGCGACGAGTTGATCGATTCCACGCCCTGTATGCGCATGGAGCCCGTCTTCTTCGAGAGCAGGCCGATGATCGAGCGCAATGTAGTGCTCTTGCCTGCACCGTTGCGACCCAGGATGGTTACAAGCTCGCCTTTGCCAACAGACATGTTGACGCCGTGGAGAATATGGGAATCGCCATACCACGCCTGGAGATCGGACACCTCCAGAAGGGTTTTACCGGCTGCTGCATCAGGCATGCGCGGCCCCCAGATATGCTTCCTTGACCAAGGGATCTGCGGAGACGGTTTCGTAGTTACCCTCCGCGACCACCTGCCCGCGAACCTGCACCGAGATCGTATCGGCCAGGCGCGCGACGACGCCCAGATTGTGTTCGACCATGATAATTGTGCGATCCTTGGCGCAACGCTGAATGAGATCGGCGGTGCGGTCGATATCCTCGGTACCCATGCCCGCCGTCGGCTCGTCGAGTAGCAGCAATTCCGGCTCCATCGCCAAAGTGGTGGCGATCTCCAGCGCGCGGCGGCGGCCATACGGCAGGTCGCCCGCCATGCTGTTCAGGGAATCGTCAAGCCCGACGGATTCGAGATACCCCCGCGCCTCGTCATTCATGCGAAAGAGCGTTTTCTTCGGTTTCCAGAAATCGAAGGAATCGCCTCGCCTGCATTGCAGGGCAATCCTCACGTTCTCGAGCACAGTCAGTTCGGGAAAGATCGCCGATATCTGGAAGGACCGGACAATCCCGAGGCGCGCGATCTCCGGGGAGGAAAGCCCCGTGATGTCGCGACCGTTGAACTCGATCGTCCCGTCAGTGGGCTGGTGGACCTTGGTCAACAGGTTGAACAGGGTCGTCTTTCCGGCACCGTTGGGCCCGATGATGGCGTGGATCGACCCTCGCCGGACCTTCAGGTTCACACCGGAGACGGCGACGAAACCGCTGAATTCCTTTCTCAGCGATTTCGTCTCCAGAATGATGTCAGACTTGTTCTTCATATTTATCGCCTGATCGTTCTGCTGCGCAGAAATCAACGCAGCGGACAGGCACTGGCTTCCAGCGGACGGAAGGCCTTGTCAGCAGGGACAGTCGCGATGACCTTCTCGTAGTCCCACTCGCCGGTCGACTCTTCCGGCGTCTTGATCTCCACAAGATACACATCGTGTGTCATGCGGCCGTTCGGCAGAAGCTTGCCGTTGCGCAGGAACGCGTCGTTGAGCGTGTTGTCGAGAAAATACTGCCTGATGGTCATCGGATCGTCGGTCTGCAGTTCCTCAACCGCCTTCAGATACTGCAGCGTCGAGGAATAGACACTCGCCTGCACGGAGGTCGGCATCTTGCCGAAGCGGTCGAAGAAACGCTGTGCGAATTCCTTGGACTGGTCGTCCATGCCCCAGTACCAGGGATCGATGAACCGAAGGCCTTGCATGACGTCGAGCCCGACCGCGTGGATGTCGGACAGATACGGCAGCAGGGCCACGACCTTCTGGCCGCGCTGCGTGACGCCGAATTCCTGTGCCTGCTTGATCGTATTGACGGTATCCTGGCCGCCGGAGGCAATCGCCACGACCTTGGCGCCGGATGCCTGCGCCTGAAGGATGTAGGACGAGAAGTCCAGCGTCTGGAGCGGGTGACGGACCGCGCCGACCACCGTACCGCCCGCCTTCTTGACGGCCTCGTCCATCGACGCCTGCATCGCATGGCCGAATTCGTAGTCGGCCACGATGAAGAACCAGCTATCGAGACCCTGCTCGATCATGCTGCTGGCGACAGCATTGGTCTGTGCGTATGTGTCGGTGTTCCAGTGGATGCCGTACTCGTTGCAAGCGCTCTCGGAGATCTTGTCGGTCGCGGCGGCGGAATAGAATGCCAGGCGCTTGTAGTCGCCAGCCAGCTTGTTCACGCCGATGGCGATACCGGAATTCATGACATCGACGAATGCCTTGAGATCGCGGCGCTCGATCCATTCGCGCGCAAGGGCGAGACCCACGTTGGCCTTATGCTGGTGATCGGCAATCAACAGCTCGACCTTGCGCCCCAGGACGGAGCCGCCGACTTCATCGATTGCGATTTGAGCCGCGACACCCGTGCCCGGACCGCCCAGATCCGAGAAAGTGCCCGTCATGTCGGTCAGAATACCGATCTTGAAGGTCTCCTCGTCCGCAACAGCACCCATGGTGACCATGCTTATGCTGATAGCCGCGGCGGCAGCCGCACCCATGGACAGCACCTTGCGACGAGACGTGCGAAATTTATTAGCCATGTGATCCTCCCGTTTAATTGACCCTTGACCAATCTGCATCGGCCAAGAATGTATTCTTATAACTCTGTCTTACAATCCGACCAGCTTCCTGTCAATTCGCCATTCAGGCTCTTTAACTGACTAGAGACCTCGCATGTCCTCGCGGATCATGTCGGCGGCCTTTTCGGCAATCATCAGCGTCGGTGCGTAGGTGTTTCCGGAGGGAACGTCAGGCATGATCGAGGCATCCACGATACGCAGCCCCTCAAGGCCATGGACTCTCAACCGGTCGTCAACGACCGCGTTGACATCGCTCGCAGGCCCCATTCGGCTGGTCCCGACGAAGTGATAGATCGTCGATCCGTTCTGACGCGCGAAATCCAGCAGCTCGTCGTCGCTTTGCAGACCAGCACCGGGAACGCTTTCCCTGACCACGTAGGGAGCGAGTTCCGGCGTACCGAGAAACTTGCGGGAAAGCCGCACACCAGCCACCATCGTCTGCTGGTCGTAGGCGGCCTGCAGATAATTCGGCTGGACGACCGGGTCGTCGAAGGCATCGGTTGAGCGGATTTCAACGAATCCACGGCTGTGCGGCCGGTGCGGCCAGACCCCCAGAGAGACGCCGGGAAAATCATCCGGAACGCCGAACAGCCCTGCCTTGAAGCTGATCGGCGAGAGCACGAATTGCAGGTCGGGGTATTCCTCTTCAGCCCGCGATTTCCAGAAGACATAGGCAAGCGACGAACTGAGCCCCAGGATGCTCGGCTTGCCCATCAGCCATTTTGCCACCTCCCAGCCGAGCCGCGGGCCTCGCGACAGTTCGTTTGCGGTCGGGCTGTTTTTCACTTCCACGACCGTCCGCGCACCGTAGTGATCGGAAAGGTTGCGGCCGACGCCCGGCAATGCATGCACAACGTCGATCCCGAACCGCTGCAGGAGCTCTGCGGGGCCGACACCGGACATCTGCATGAGCTTGGGCGTATTCAGCGCGCCCGAGCACACAATGACTTCGCGGCGCGCACGCAGCGTATGATGCTGGCTCTGCCCGCGTCGCATGTATGTCACGCCGCACGCCCTGCGCCCGTCGAACAGGATCTTGCTGACATGCGCTTCGCATATGACCCGCAATCCGGCGCGCTTGCGCGCGGCTCCCAGATAGCCGCGAACGGCATTGACGCGCCGACCGTTCTCGATCGCCCGCTGCATGTAGCCGACGCCCGCTTGCGATGCCGCGTTGTAGTCCGGATTGCGGGGGACACCCAAGGCCGAGACGCCTTCGATGAAAGCGTCGGTCAGCGGCGTCGTCCATTCGTTGTCGCTGACGGGAATTGCGCCGTGGCGCCCGCGATACGCACTGTCCGCACCACCAATACGACGCTCGGACTTCTTGAAATACGGCAGGATGTCCTGAAAGCCCCAACCTGCGTTCCCCGCCTGCGCCCAGGAATCGAAATCGACAGGGAGGCCTCGGTTGTAAATCATACCGTTGATCGAGGATGACCCGCCGAGCACTTTGCCCTGCGGCGCGAAGATGCCGCGGCCATTCGTGCCGGCGCTCCCCTCGGTCGTGAACTGCCATGCCACCTTGGGGTCGAAGAGAAGCTTGATGACGCCTGCGGGTATCCGGATGAGCGGATTGCGGTCTTCCGGACCGGCCTCCAGCAGGCATACGCTAACCCCGGGCTCCTCGGTCAGGCGCGCGGCCAGCACACAGCCCGCCGCTCCGCCGCCCACGATCAGATAGTCGAAATCACCTTCGGCGGCTTCGTTGCCCACGCCATTGTCCGGCTTCTTCCCCGCCATTTGAAACCTCCATCCGCCCCGTCAGCCCGATCACCGGGCAACGTTGTGCCGTCAAGCGGATCAGCTGATTATTAGATTGTATGCTTGCATGACAAAATGTAATACCGACCCCGTATCATTGAGAAATTTTGTTGTAAAGAATAATATGGTCCGACAGGCATTTTGCCTGACGATCATGAATCTGCGGCGGTTGGCCGATTGCGGATTGGGAGGTAGTGGGTAATATGCGCGCCATACTTGTGACGGGGCATGAAAATTGGTGAATCTTACTGAAAAGAATTCGATGCGGATCAACGCCGTCGCGGCGCCTATCCGCACGCAAGTGGCCGAGGTGATCAGAAACGCGATTACCAGTGGGCAGTTCGAGCCCAACAAGCGGCTCGTCGAGAAGGATCTGTGCGAGATGCTCGGCGTCAGCAGACCTTCGGTTCGCGAGGCTTTGCGTGAACTGGAATCCGAAGGACTGATCAAGACGGTGCCGAACCGCGGGCCCGTAGTCGCCAAGCTCGAGGTCGAGGATGCGATTGGCATCTACCAGATCAGGGGCGTCCTGGAGGCTCTCGCGGCGAAGCTCTTCTGCCAAAACGCGACCGATGAGCAGATCGAAGAATTGCAGAACGCCGTAGACAGGCTCTCGAAGGCCTATGCGTTCGGCGACATCGACCTGGTCATCAGCGCAAAGGCCGATTTTTATTCGGTTCTACTCGCCGGCGCGCACAACCCGCTGATCCCCAATTTCCTGCAAATCATAAACGCGCGCATCATTCAGCTGCGGCGGGTCTCGCTGTCTTCCAAGGTCCGCATGGAATCAAGCATCCGCGAGATCCAGGAGATCATGGATGCGATCCGGCGGCGCGATCAGGACGGTGCCTTCAAGGCGATGGTAAGCCACATCGAGGAAGCCTCGCACGCCGGCATCGAGAAGCTTTCGAGGGAAAACCAAGCAACCTGATCCTTTCACCACAGCCCGGTCGTAACGTTCAGCCAGGGCACCCACTCGCCGACAGCTTTCAGAATGCAAAGCAGGCCAGAGGCAATAGAGGCCGCATGGATACGTTCGAAGTGTTCGCAATCCGCTATGCGACCGTTCACAGGACCGCCGCGGAAAATCACATCGGAGGCGACCCGCACGAGGATGCGGGGACCATGGACTATTTCGTGTGGGCCGCCCGCTCCGCTTCAAGTACCATAGTGATCGATACGGGCTTCACCGCGAGAGCCGCGGCCGCGCGGGGGCGGACATTCCTGCGCTGTCCGGGCGAAGGGCTGCGCGCAATCGGGATTGAGCCATCCGAGGTGGACGATGTCGTCATCACGCACCTCCATTACGATCACGCGGGCAATCTGCCCCTGTTCACGCGGGCGCGCTTTCATCTGCAGGATGCCGAGATGGCGTTCGCCACCGGCCGCCGGATGCAGCACAAGCCGCTTCGTATCGCATATGACGTGGAAGACGTCGTCGAAATGGTCCGCCACGTATATGCCGAACGGGTCCGCTTTCACGATGGCGACACGGACCTCTTTCCCGGCGTCAGCCTGCACAAGATCGGCGGTCATTCGGCGGGCTTGCAATCGGTGCGATTATGGACTGCGCAGGGCTGGCTCCTGCTCGCCTCTGACGCGGCGCATTTCTCGATCAACATGAAAGAAGGCAGGATCTTTCCGATCGTCAGCGACATCGGCGAAATGCTGGATGGCTACCAACGCCTTCAAAGCCTGGCGGACCGGCCGGAACTCATCATCCCCGGGCACGACCCGGCTGTCATGGACAGGTTCCCCGCCGTCTCCGCGGAACTCGACGGGATTGCGGTACGCTTGGCGTGATACGCTGACTGAAATGCCATCGCCAGCGGGGCATCGAACGCATCCGTTCGACCCGCAGCTGACAGTCCTGCCTGATGCTCTTTCAGAATGCCCATGATCTGCTCATCGGAAAACCGGGATCGCTTGATCCTCTGTCCCCTCAGCCAGCGAACCAGCTAAGCTCAAAGTAAGAACACTTCAGGGGAGCAGGTCACTCCGTCTGGTGACCCAATTTCCTTTCCAGAGACTGACGGCAAACTCAGCCCGAATTCCCGGCCTCCCCACCAGACCGCTACGCGAACGGGTCCGCCAAACTCCGGAAATGTCGCGGGTTTTCCGGTTCCCCGGCAAGCGTCTCCAAACATGAGGGGAAGAGTGGTGGGCCCGGCAGGACTCGAACCTGCAACCAGACCGTTATGAGCGGCCGGCTCTAACCATTGAGCTACAGGCCCATCCGTGGGCAGGCGCCATTGCGCTTGTCCGGAAGGCGGCATCCCTTATGCCGCCCGCGTCGCGGCAAAGCAACGCCCATGCCGCAATTCCGGCCCATTCCGGTGCAACCAGTTGTTGAAAGGGTGGTTACACCGCCAGCCGCGATATGGCTGGCCCCGTTTTCAAAAACAAGCAGGTCCCATGAACTTCAATATCATGTTGCGCGCCGGCGCACTGGCGCTGATTGTTGCGCTCGCCGCGATCCTCTCCCTTCCCGCCCGCGCCGAGGAAGCCAAGAGCGAGGAATCGCTGATCTCGATGACGGGCACCGGAACCGTCAATGCCGCTCCCGACATGGCGATTGTCACCAGCGGCGTCGTCACCGAGGGCAAAAGCGCCCGCGAGGCGCTGTCCGGCAACAACGCGGCGATGGCAAAGGTCATCGCCACGCTGAAAGGGGCTGGAATAGAGGATCGCGATATCCAGACCAGCGGCTTTGCCGTCAACCCGCTCTATTCCCACTATCGCCCCAAGGAAGGCGAGGAGGCGCGTCCCCCGAAAATCGTCGGCTACCAGGTTGCCAATAATGTGACCGTGCGCGTGCGCGACCTTGAAAAGCTCGGCCCCGTTCTCGACCAGCTGGTCAGCGATGGCGCCAACACGATCAACGGCATTCAGTTCACCATCGACGACGACGAAGCCCTGCTTGACGAAGCGCGCAAGAACGCCGTCGCGGACGCCATCCGCAAGGCGAAAATCCTGACCGAGGCCGCCGGCGTGAAACTCGGCCGCATCGTTTCAATGACGGAAGACGCCGATGCCCGCCCGCCGGTGCCGATGATGCGCATGGCCCGCGCCGAAGCGGCCATGGATGCATCCGTCCCGATTGCCGCCGGCGAGCAGTCGCTGCGCGTCAACGTCTCGATAACCTGGGAAATCGAGCAATAAGCGCTTAACCACGCTCAAAAAACGATGGATTCCGGGCGGCTGGTTACCTAATCGGTAACTCACCATGACTAGTTTGATCCGTAATTTTACATGTCCGGCCCGCGCGCCCACCCCGCGCGGCCGGTTACGGAGCAAAGGTCATGGCACCGATCAAAGCCGTTAGCGCATTCCTGCGCCGCCACGGTTCGCGGCTTGCGGCGGACTGCCGGGGAAATACGGCAATTATCTTCGCCCTCACGCTGATCCCGATGCTTGGCGCGGTCGGCGTGGCCCTGGACTATTCGCGCGCCAATTCCCTGCGCGGCAAGCTTCAGGGCGCGGCTGACGCCGCCGTTCTCGCCGCGGGCAAGGCACAGAACGGCACCGAGGCCGACCGCGAGCGCATCGCCGAGGAAGTGTTCGCCGCCAATGCCACCCAGCTCAAGTTCACCACGGAATACAAACTCACCTACAAGGATATCGACAGCGGAGAATCAGGCCGCGTCGACGTAACTTCCGACGTTCCGACCACGATCAGCGGCATCCTCGGCATCAACGAGATCGCGGTTCATGTGAAATCCGAGACGGGTCTGAGCGGCGGCTCCATGGAAGTCGCGCTTGTCGTCGACAATTCCGGCTCGATGGACGGCAGCCGTATCTCTTCGCTGAAGACGGCCGCCCGTGACCTCGTCAAAACATTGTTCGGTTCGGTCAACTACCACCCGTCGATCCAGATCGGCATCGTGCCTTTCGCGGCAACCGTCAATGTCGGAGCCAGCAACGAAAACGCCTGGTGGATGGACCGCAACGGCGTTTCCTCGATCCATTACAACAACATGGATTCCAAGGACTACACCCGTTTCGAACTGTATGAGCAAATCAGGAACATGAAATGGGACGGCTGCGTCGAGGCGCGCCCATACCCTCTCGATGTACAAGACACCACGCCCTCATCGGACAAGCCGGACAGCTATTTCGTCCCGCTCTTCGCGCCGGACGAGCCCGGCGCCAGAGGCACCCAGAATGGCTATGAATCCTATTACAACAGCTATCTCGATGACGATGGCGGCGACTGCGACGATTCCGGAGGCGGCCGTGGAGGATATGGCGGCTACGGCGGATATGGTGGCTATGGCGGATACGGTGGCTACGGCGGATATGGCGGGGGAAGCAGCAGCCTGACCGACAAGGAAAAGCAGGAACGTGTCTGCAAGTACAAAAATGTGACCGCGAAAAGCGGCAACATCTCGGGCACACGCTGGGGACCCAACTTCCTGTGCGACAGCGGCGAGATCACGCCGTTGTCCAATAGCAAGGGCGACATTAACTCGGCCATTGGCAAGCTCGGCGCATACGGCGGCACGAACATCCACGAGGGCATCATGTGGGGCTGGCGAGTTCTCTCGCCCGGCGAGCCTTTCACACAGGGCAAAGCCTATAGCGATAAAGGCAACCGGAAAATCATCGTTCTGATGACGGATGGCGCCAACTTCCATGGCGCCTTCAACAACTTCAACAAGTCCTGGTATTCGGCTTACGGCTATGCCGCTGAAAACCGGCTCGGCTCGAATCTCAATTCGACGAGCAAACTGGTTGGAGCGATGAACAACCGGACCCTGGAAGCCTGCACCAACGCAAAGGCGGCTGGCATCCTGATCTATACGATCGCCTTCGACATCGACGACAAGGATACCGTTGATCTCTTGCGTTCATGCGCCACCAACCCGGCCATGGCTTACGATACCGACACAACATCGCAGATGGCGGCCGCGTTCGAGGACATTGCAAACAAGCTCGGCGAATTGCGGCTTTCGCGCTAACCGTTCAGGCCTGCATCACAAGGGTCTGAGCCAGAACTGAAGCGCCTTTTCGCTTTCAGCCGCCTCGCCGGTCTCGCGCCAGGAAAACCGCGCCCGCATGCCGAGCACGGGCTGGTATCCGCGCCCGCGCCAGAACTCGTCGAGCGGACGGTGACCGGGCGGCTTGCGCGGGTCGTCCTCATCGCGGACCACGGCGCAGAAAGCGGTATAGGCAAATCCGCCGAGCGCACGCGCCTGCGCCTCGCGGTGATCGAAAAACGCGTGCCCCGCGCCGCGTCCCCTGTATTCCGGCAGAAGAATGGACTCGCCGAAATAGTAGACACGCCCGGTGTCGTAGCCATGCTCGATGAAAGGCGCGCGGAATTCATCCACTTCGCCGGCGAGAGGCGTGGCGGTCGAAGCCCCGACCAGCCTGCCGCCATCATAGGCCCCGACGACCAGCGCGCCCGGCGTGCCGCTGTAGCGGGCAAGATACTTCGTCTCGTAATCCTCGCTGCCCTCGTAAAGATAAGGCCAATCGCGGAACACCGTGATCCGCAGACGTGCCAGATCCGGGATCACGGCTTTGAGGGCTTCACCGGTGAGTTTCTCGTAACGCAGGGTCATGGGGCGATGATGCTGCCTTCGATGCAGACCTGTCTACACCGGCTGGAAAACCTCGATCACATCATCGAAGCTCGCAACCGTATGGCGCCCGCAGGAGGCGACCGGCGAGTCCAGCTCGCGGCAGAACGCGTCGCTGAGCAGCAGCGGGATGCCGAGCTTCTTGTTGAGGCGCCCGACCCGGTCGGTCAGATTGACGTCGCGTCCGACCACGGTGAAGTCGAGCCGTTCGCCAGAGCCCACGTTGCCATAGGCCGCCGTGCCGTGATGCAGAGCGATGCCGATCTCGAACGGGGCCTTGCCGGTCGGGCAGGCTGCGGGAACCGAGGCCAGCGAGGCTCGCGCCGCATCCAGCGCCGCGCGCGTCGAGGCCTTGGCCCCGTCTTCACCATCGGGGAAAATCGCCAGAATGCCGTCTCCGATGAACTTCAGCACGCTGCCGCCATTGGCCTGCACGTGCGGCACGACGCAATCGTAATAACGGTTGAGCAGTTCGGCCGTTTCATCGGCGCTCATCTTCTGAGTGCGCCGGGTAAAATCGCGCATGTCGACGAACATGATGGCCGAGGAAATCCGGTGAACCTCGCCGCGGTGAACCGTGCCGGAAAGGATCTGCTTTGCAGGCTCCGCGCCGACATATATCGCCAGCACCTCGCGCATGATCTCGTCGAGCGCCCGCAACTCCACCGCCGCCGTCAGCGCGGGAAGCAGAATGCGGATCACTTCCATCATTTCGGCGCTGAAACCGTCCGTGTGCCTGGTTGAGATCGCCATGACGTTGAGCGCACCGTTGGCGAAATCCATCGGCATGGCGATGTAATGCGTGAAACCTTCGGCGCGCATGTCCGGCACAATGCCGAAAGCCTCGTCGGGCGTTTCGGCAAGCCTCAGATCGACCCATTGGCGTGTTTCATGGACAGCCTTGAAGGGACTGCGCTCATACAGCCCCTGATCGCGCTCGGCCCAGTCATAGGTGTACATGGCCGTGCCGCTATCGGAACGCCAGGCATAGCTGCGCGCGATCACGGTTGCGGTCAGTACGCGTACCGAGACCACGATCCGGTCGACCGGAATCCCCGCCGCAACGAGTTGTTCGGCAAATCCGCCGACAAGTTGCTCGATGTTCTTGCCGTGCAGCCCATCACCGAGGATCCAGGCAAGCGCAGGCGCAGCCCGGTTGGCCGCCGCCATGGCCGTATCGTTCGCGCGCATGTTCATGAGCACCGCTCCTGTCCCCACGCCAGATCATGGTCTGGCATAAACCATTATGGGGCGCGCGGCGCGCGCTTCAAACCCTGGGAGAAGGCAAGACTTAACCGCTGACCTGCGCGATCCAGTCTTTCAGGTTGTAGTAGAGCGTTACACGGGAAATCAGCCCGTCGTCGATCTCGAAGAACGACCCCGCCGGCAGGACGTAGGTCTGACCGTTCGCTTCGGGCAAACCTTCGTCGGTTGCCAGATACGCGCCATGCACGACGAATTCGGCCGCGGCACGCAGACCGCTTTCGTTGGTCATGATCTCGATGGCGTCCAGATTTTCGCGGTAGCAGCGGTTCATGTGGATCAGGAACTGCTTGAAGGCTTCCTTGCCGATCTGGCGCTCGCCTTCGTTGACATCGTGAGCAACATCCTCATGCAGGCAATCGAGCATGCCGGAAATATCGCGGGCGTTGAAAGCTTCATAGTAGCGCGCAATCAACTGTCGGGTCGTCGCGGGGTCGGCCATCGGTGTCTCCTTTTGATTCTGGCACGGCGGGTGACGAGTTCACCGCTTATCAACGGCCGGCTGCACGGCCCGGTTCCGGTTCCGGCGTCGCGTGCACGCTTTGAGAAATATCAAATTGCGGCGCGCTGTCTGCCGCCATCTTTGAGGGCAATTCCGGTTTGCAACAAGACCAGAGGAAACGCCATGCCCGCAGAAACCGTCACCATAATTTCAGCCATCGTCATCGCCTTCGGCGCCTTCGCCGTCGCGCTGATCTGGGCTGATAGCTATTCCAAATCCAAGCGGGGGCCTGTGGCCTGAATTCAAAGTTCGTTGCCAACTTGGCGCCATGAGCCGGCAACCGGTTCCTGGCGCTTTTTTATGCGTATGACGCAAAGCCGTGCAACCATATGTTGCAGCAGGACAACACCTGCCCGTTTTTCCGTATATTGCCGGTTCTGACATTACCTTCCGTTGCGGGAATCGTTAATAAAGACTCAACGATCTTCGCTTGGGGGTTACTATTGTGAAACGCATTCTTTTCGCTTCTGCGCTGGCGCTGGCCGTGTCACCGGCACTTGCCGATGACGATTATGGCCAGATGAACAAGCTCGCCGGCCACGTGGATGGTTACATTGGCGGCCTGTGGCTTTCGATTGATGGCGATACATCTGACGCCACCGCCTATGGTGGCGCCGGCAGGCTGAACATTCCGTTCGAGCAGATGTGGAATGTCCAGTTTGATGGAAACGTTTCCGCATATTCCGGCGACGGATCGACAATCGCGATTTCCGGCGGCACGGTCCATGCCTACTGGCGCGATTCATCGAGCTACGCCTTTGGCGGTTTTGCCGCGCTGGAACACTATGATCTTGACAGCATAAGCTTCTATGGCTGGCACGTCGGTGTCGAAGGTCAGCACTACATGGGTAACACCACACTCTATGGTCAGGCCTGGGGTGGCGAACTGGTGGACAGCGGCAGCTCCATCACCGAGCTGGGCCTGCGCGGCGTCGTTCGCTACTACGGTCACGAGAATTTCCGCATCGACGGCGAGTTCTCTTACGTAAATCTCTCCGGTGCTGGCGGCGGCGCGGATTCCTTTGCCCTTGGCACGATGGCCATGTACCAGTTTGCCGGCACGGGCATCTCGGTTTACGGCCGTTATGACTATAAATACGTTGACACCGACGGCAGTTCGTCTGCGGACATTCACCTGCTGACCGTCGGACTGCGCGGCACATTCGCAAGCGGCGGCATGGGCCACGAGCCGATGACGCTGATCGAAGACGACCGTTCCGGCGCGACGATGGAATCACCGCACATACCGGTCAACGCGCTGTTCTGATCGCCTGCTCGACCGGATCGCGAACGCAATCGAACCCGGCAGGCTCTCCTGCCGGGTTTTTCTTTTCAGCGCTCCGCGTAGTTTTTCAGTAAGGCCGCCGTATCCTCCAGCACCGGCGCGCGCCAGCGCAGCGGCCACGCCAGAGCGGTGACGATACCGGCATGGCCGATGCCGGAATAGTCGACAACCTCGACATCGACGCCCGCATCCCGCAGTTCTCTCGACAGGCTTTGCGTATGCCGCGTCGGATGCACGATGGCGTCCGCGGTCCCCTGGACGAGAATGGCGGGCGGATCTCCGGCATCGACGTGATTGACCGGCTGGGTCGCGGGCAGATCGTCTTCGCCGACATGAGCGAATGTCCGCCGCGTCGCGGCATCGGTGAGCGGCAGAAAATCATAAGGCCCGGCAAGCCCGGCAAAGGCGCGGATCGTTTCGCGCGGCACGCCGGCCTCGTCCAGCCAGCGCTGGTCATAGGCGAGCATCGCCGCGTTATAGGCGCCGGCGGAATGGCCCACGAGAACGATCCGGCCGGCATCGCCGCCAATGGCCCGCGCATTGTCCCGCGCCCAGGCCACGGCGCTCGCGCAGTCACGCAGGAAAGCGGGATATTTGTGGTCTGGATGCAGTCTGTATTCGGGAACCACGACGACAAACCCGCGCGCGGCATAGGCCGACGCGGCAAAACCGTAGCCGTCCTTGGTGCCCGAATCCCATGAGCCGCCATGGATGAAGACGAGGATCGGCAGGGCAGCGCCATGCGTGGCGGGCGCATAGACATCGAGCCGCTGGCGCGGGTCGCTGCCATAGGCGACCGCCTGCATCATCCGCCGCGTCCCCGGATCGCCCGGCATCAGCGCATCGAAGATGACCACCTGCGGCCACACGCGCACCGCAACCACGCTGGTCACAACGAGCACGGCGGCCACGAGCAGAACTGTCTTGAGCCAGAAAATGATACGCCTCATCACGTACGGGGATTACGTTGGGTACGTAACGCTTGCCGAGGCGGATCAGTTGCCTGGATCTGGTGAGGGGATCAGCGGAACAGCGCGTCGCCCTGCTCTTCTATGACGCGCCTGGCCTTGCGGAAGGCGGCCTCGACCGCGTCATCGCGGCTGGGGAAGACATCGGCGCGGATCAGCTTGTGGGTCTTCACCTCGCCGCCGATCTCCTTCGAAAGCAGCGCGCACAGCCGGTACTGCCCGCTGCCCTCGGGCATCGGCGCGGCCTCGACCTTCACCCCGTCGATCACTTGCTCGGCCACCACGGTCATGGGCGGCGAAGCGCCGTTCCCCCCGCGCGTACCCCCACCGCCGAACAGCTTCTTCAGAATGGACATGGGGCAGGTTCCTTAGGTTGGGATGGTTGCCGGTAATAGGGAAGGTGGACCGGGAGGAGAATGGGGTCAATGCGGGTAAAGCAAAGTCTGGATTCTTAACTTTCGCCGGAATGACGGCCAGAGTGGTTGGGCCGCTCTCAATACCCTCCCCGTCATTCCGATGAAAATCAGAATCCAGCGCAAAAAGAAAAGCGGCCCTAAAGGCCGCTTTCCCAAATCATGTCTTTTGCTGGCGCGTATTCTTATCCGATAACCGGTTCCCACTTTTCGGGAATACGCGGCATCAGTTGTCCAGGAAGCTCCGCAGCTTCCGCGACCGGCTCGGGTGCTTCAGCTTGCGCAGCGCCTT
>JAGRLC010000011.1:12227-17093 GCA_020441995.1 Rhodobiaceae bacterium | reverse complement strand
GGTGCCGATCACCATCTTGCCGACCTTAGGCGCGCCGGTCTCCGCCAGCAGCGGCCGCAGGATCGCCATGCCCGCTTTCATCGCGTTGGCGCTGAGCAGCACTTCCGGCACGAACAGAATGCCGTCGCGGAAGTCCTCGCCGACAATGCGCATGCCTTCAACCAGGGCCTTGGTGAGGACGTCGTAAGGGGTCCAGCCACGGTCGAGCAGGATCTTGACGCCTTCCTCGATCTCTTCCTTCAGGCCGTCATAAAGATCATCGTGCATCTGCTGCACGAGTTCATCGTCGGGAAGTTCGGACAGGACGATATCTTCGTCGGACATTTCTGCGCACCGTTCCAAATGTTTACAGGCTATAGCCGGTATTTCCGCCACAGCCAAAATCCACCAAGCCCGAATACAGACATAAGTGGAACCCGTTTTCAACGCGGGCATAATGCTCTGTGCCGCATTGGCAGATAATCCGCTGACGACGCGGATACGCTGTTTTGCGACATACATGCATGTCGCGGGCAGCATACCGGCGGTCGCGAAAGCGACGAAGCGCTGTTTGGCTCGGGAGTAATTTTGTATCTTGAAAAAATACCGTTCACGTCCGTGCGTGGCGTTGGACGGGTGCAACGATACCCCAGGAGACGGGAATGAGCGACGATCTGGTCGAAGGCGCAGAGGCAGGTGGACAGGCTCAGGAGCGGCGCGGACGGCGCGGCAGCGGCGGAGCCGAGGCGCGGCGCGCCAAGCGGACCAGCCGCGGCGGTGGTCTTTCCATGCCCTTCATCGATCGCAAGATCGGTGTCTTCAATGTGATCTCCGACGAGGGTCTCGAGATCATCGAGGCCAATACCGACAAGGTGCTTGAGGAAATCGGCATCGAATTCCGCGACGATCCGGAATCCCTGGAAATCTGGAAGAACGCCGGCGCTGATGTTAATGGCGAACGCGTGCGCTTCCCCAAGGGCCTCGTGCGCGAACTTCTCAAGACAGCGCCCGCGCAGTTCACCCAGCATGCGCGTAACCCGGTCCGCAATGTCGAGATCGGTGGCAACAACACCGTCTTCGCGCCGGTCTACGGTCCGCCTTTCATCGCCAATCTCGATGAAGGCCGCCGCTACGCCACCATCGACGACTTCCAGAATTTCGTGAAGCTCGCCTATATGGCGCCCGCCATGCACCATTCAGGCGGCACGCTTTGCGAGCCGGTCGATATCCCGGTCAACAAGCGTCACCTCGACATGCTCTATGCGCACATGCGCTACTCCGACAAACCCTACATGGGCTCGGTGACGCATCCCGAACGCGCCGAAGACACCGTGGCGATGGCCGGTCTGATGTTCGGCGAGGAGTTCGTTCACAACAACTGCGTCACCATTTCGTTGATCAACGCCAACTCGCCGCTGGTCTTCGATTCCACCATGCTCGGCGCTCTCAAGGTCTACGCCCGCGCGGGCCAGGCGACGGTGATCTCGCCGTTCATTCTCGCAGGCGCCATGAGCCCGGTGACGGTGGCCGGCACGCTGACGCAGATTCTTGCCGAAGCCAGTGTCGGCATGGCCTTCGCGCAGCTCTGCCGTCCGGGTGCGCCGGTCGTGTTCGGCACCTTCGCAAGCTCGATCTCGATGCAGACCGGCGCACCGACTTTCGGCACGCCGGAACCGGCCCTCGTTCTGTTCGGCGCGGCGGCGCTCGCGCGCAGGCTTAATGTGCCTTTCCGTTCCGGTGGATCGCTCTGCGCCTCCAAGACGCCGGATGCCCAGGCCGCCTACGAGAGCATGCAGACCATGTGGCCCGCGCTGATGGCCGGAACCAACTTCGTTCTGCACGCGGCCGGCTGGCTGGAAGGCGGCCTTGCAAGTTCCTACGAGAAGTTCGTCATGGACTGCGACCAGCTCGCGATGCTGCAGCGTTTTGCCGGCGGCGTTGACCTGTCGGAAAACGGCCAGGCAATGTCGGCCATCGAGGAAGTGGGCCCCGGCAGCCATTATCTCGGCTGTGCCCACACCCAGGCAAACTTCGAAGACGCCTTCTACCGTTCGCCGCTGGCCGACAATGGTTCGTTCGAGCAGTGGGAGGCGGAAGGGTCGCTGCGCGTCGAGCAGCGTGCCAACAAGCAATACAAGCGCTGGCTTGCCGACTACGAGGCGCCGGCCATCGATCCGGGCATCGACGAGGCGCTCGTCGAGTTCATCGACAAGAAGAAGGCTTCGATGCCCGACGCCTTCGCTTGAAGCGACGCGGGGGATCCCGTTTCAACGGCGACCCGCATGCGCGGGCGCGGAATGCGGGAAGCCTTCGGCCTGAAAGGGCACGGGAATTGACACCTGATAACGTGGCCGCCGCGCTTGAACCCCATGGGCTTGTCCTGCGCGGAGGTTTTCATGTCGGCGCTGATGAAGCCGGCGATTTTCCCGCCGCGCGCGATGGCCGGCCTGCCGTATCCGTCCTGCTGATCGGCGGGGCAGGGGGCAGCTTCTGGCCGGCTTTCTCGCACTGGCTGAAAGGCCGGCCAGCCATGCCGGACGCGCTCGACGCATGGACCGTGGACGTGGTTGCGCCGGTAGCGGAAACCTTCGGCGCCGTCGCCGTTTATCCCTTTGCGCCGCCGTGGCAGCCGTTCCAGCGCTGGGCCATGCGCGCCGAAAACGTGCAACCCTCGCCGCTCGGTATTCTGATCCACCCGGACTACGGACTATGGCACGCCTACCGCGCGGCTCTCATCTTCGCCGGGCCATTACCATTGCCGGAACCGGACAACAGGCCGGGCCCGTGCGAAACTTGCGCGGACAAGCCGTGCTTGTCCGCCTGTCCGGTCGATGCCTTTTCGGGAACAGCTTATGACCTGGCCGAATGCACCGGCCATTTGGCGGCCGCTGCCAGCCGCGATTGCCACCTGATTGGCTGCCGCGCGCGCGATGCCTGCCCCGAGGGGCAGGCGTATCGCTACGGGGAGGCGCAGCGGCGTTTCCACATGGCAGCCTTCACCCGCGCACGTGGCGTGGAGCCCATGACGGAATAGTCCGGGCGCGAACTCTACCCCCGCCGGCGGCGTGAGCGGCGGGCTTCGCCACTTGCCTCGGCGTTCTCGTTCGGCGGCGCCTGCAGCGGGCCGATGTCGGCGGTCACGGTTTCCAGCGTCGGCTTGTCACCGGCTTTATGCGCATCTATCGCGGCGCGCATCGCCTTGAGGTGTTCCGGCGCGGTGCCGCAGCAACCGCCGATGATCCGTGCTCCGGCGTCGATGGCCATATGCGCGTAGCGCTCCATCAGGTCCGGCGTGCCGGTGTATTCGACCTTGTCGCCCTTGACTCTCGGGATGCCGCAATTGGCCTTGGCGACAATGATCGGCGCAATGCCGTGGCGTGCGGCATCCATGCCGAGCACGCTCATCAGCAGATCCGATGCGCCGACGCCGCAATTGGCGCCGATGGCGATCGGCTTCTGCGAAAATTCGTTCGCCAGATCAACGAGCTGCTCCGGTTTGATGCCCATCATCGTGCGTCCCGCCGTATCGAAGCTGGCGGTGAAGACGTAAGGCATGCCGAGGTCGATCGCCGCGTTGACTGCGGCGCGGATTTCCTCCGCCGCCGACATGGTCTCGATCCAGACGACATCGACGCCGCCTTCCTTCAGGCCCGCGATCTGTTCCTTGAACACTTCACACGCATCGTCTTCGGTGATGGGGCCGAGCGGTGCGAAAAGATCGCCCGTCGGGCCGACGGAGCCGGCAACGACAATCGGGCGTCCGGCCTTGTCAGCCTCTTCGCGCGCCAGTTCGGCGGCGCGCTTGTTCAGCGCATGAACCTGATCCTGCATGTTGTGCAGCATCAGCCGGCGCGCGTTGCAGCCGAAGGTGTTGGTCAGGATGATGTCGGAGCCCGCATCGAGAAACCACTTGTGCAGCGTGCGGATACGGTCGGGGTGCTCCTCGATCCACATCTCCGGCGCGTCGCCCGAGGTCAGACCCATCTCGAACAGATTGGTGCCCGTGGCACCGTCCGCGAGCAATACGCCTTTGTCTTCAAGCAGTTTCGCCAGATCGGCCATCGAAAGATTCTCCTCATCACCCGGAATGGGCCGCAAGGTGATGGGCCAAGTTGCCCGCGAACGTCAATCCCCGTCTATACTAACTTGTGGCCCGGGACATTTTTTCGCCGTCGCATTCATGTCATGTGGAGTCGTCGAAAAGACATCGCGAATGCGGCGCGCGGATCATGATCCGCGCACGCTTCTTTTGGCATCTTCAGCGCAGGGGACGGCGCCCATGGCGCAACGCATTATCCTTTACTGGCGGGACATTCCCGCGCAAGTCATCGTCCGCAAGGGCCGCGCAAACGCAAAGCGCGAAATGCCGGAGCGTTTTGGTGTCGCCATCGATGCCTGCGCCATGCGTGTGGGCGCGAAGGACTCCGATGCCTATCTCGCCGAGTGGCGCAAGGGCGAGCCGGAAGAGGTCAGTGATGACCTCGATACGGAAGCCCAGTCCGCCATGGACGAGCTTGACGCGCGCTTCGACCGCGAGGCGCTGAAGCGTATCGTTGCCGCCGATGGCTGGGATCGCTGACATGGCCGCCGCAAAAGCCGCTCCCGCGAAAACCGCCTACAAGCCCGAGGGCGTTTCCGGCATTCACCGCGCCCGCTCGCGCTACACGATTCGCTTGTGGTCGGTGCGCAATTCGCGGCTACTGGAATGGTTCTACGCTCGCTTCGCGGATGCTCTGCTCGGCCTGCACTGGTTTTGGAACGCGATCGGATACCAGCGCGCCGAGCGTCCGGTTAAGGCGGTCGAGAAGTTCACCAAGTCGATCCTGTTCGATTGCCGCATGTGCGGCCAGTGCGCCCTGTCGTCGACCGGCATGTCCTGCCCGATGA
>JAGRLC010000011.1:10166-12110 GCA_020441995.1 Rhodobiaceae bacterium | reverse complement strand
CGTCTGGGTGCAGGCCTGGAAGGGATCGCGGCAGATGAAGACAGGCGACAAGATTTTCAACGTGCAGAAGCCCGTCGACAATTCGCTTCGCAACACGTCGTCCTGGCTGCGCGTCACGGCGCAGGCCGCCGCCGAGCGCGAGAAGGCGAGGGAAAGCGCATGAGCCCGGCATCCAATCCCTTCGACGAAGTCCCCGATCGCCCGGACGCCCCGCTGCCCGAACTGCCGGGACACTCCTCGCGCGGCCGCCTTGAGCGCGTTCTGCGCCGTGGCGAGTTCGCGGTTACGGCTGAGTTGAACCCGCCGGATTCCGCAGATCCCGAGGATGTCTACGAGCGCGCCGCCGTGTTTGAAGGCTGGGTCGACGGCATCAACGCCACCGACGGATCGGGCGCCAACTGCCATATGTCCTCGGTTGGCATCTGCGCGCTGCTGACGCGCATGGGCTATGCGCCGATCATGCAGATTTCCTGCCGCGACCGGAACCGCATCGCCATCCAGGGCGATGTGCTCGGTGCCGCAGCGATGGGGGTTGCCAACATCTTGTGCCTGACCGGCGACGGCGTGCAGGCGGGCGACCAGCCCGGCGCAAAACCGGTGTTCGACTTCGATTGCATGTCGCTGCTGGAAACGGTGAAGTCCATGCGCGACGAGAAGAAGTTCCTGTCGGGCCGCAAGCTGACCACGCCGCCGCAGGTGTTTCTCGGCGCCGCGATCAATCCCTTCGCGCCGCCCTATGACTTCCGTCCCTACCGGCTGATGAAGAAGATCGCCGCCGGCGCGCAGTTCGTGCAGAGCCAGTACTGCTTCGATGTGCTGATGCTAAAGAGCTACATGGACAAGGTGCGCGACCTCGGCCTCGACGAGCAGTGCTTCATTATGGTCGGCGTCGGTCCGCTGGCGTCCGCCCGCACGGCGAAATGGATCCGCTCCAACGTGCCCGGCATCCACATTCCCGATTCGATCATCGCGCGTCTGGAAGGCGCCGAGGACCAGAAAGAGGAAGGCAAGAAGATCTGCATCGAGATCATGCAGGAAGTGAAGGAGATGCCCGGCATCTCCGGTGTCCACGTTATGGCCTACCGGCAGGAGGAATTCGTTGCCGAGATCGTCGAACAGTCCGGCGTGCTCAAGGGCCGCAGGCCGTGGCGCAAGGAAGCCAAGGCCGACGATGCGATGGTCGCCGAGCGCCTCGTGGAAATTCTCGACGAAGCCGACGCCCTGCCTGAATCCATGGAACAGCTCTCCGAAAGCGCCAAAAGCTGAGAGCCCCTTGCCGTTAGCTCAATGAGGATATAAAGGTATCCTTATATTGTTATCAACCTGACCGCCGAAAGGCTTAGGAACAGAAATGACCCGCACCATCGTCGCCTCCGCCACCAAGGAAATCGTCATCGGCTTCGATCAGCCGTTCTGCGTCATCGGCGAACGCATCAACCCGACCGGCCGCAAGAAGCTCGCCGCCGAAATGGTCGAAGGCAACTTCGAGACTGTGAAGAAGGATGCGCTGGAGCAGGTTGCCGCCGGCGCCACGATGCTCGATGTCAACGCGGGCGTCACGGCGGTCAACCCGAACGAGACCGAGCCGCCGCTGATGGTCAAGACGCTGGAGATCGTCCAGGAACTGGTCAATGTGCCGCTGTCGATCGACTCTTCGGTGTCCGCTGCCATCGAGGCCGGCCTTCGGGTTGCCAAGGGCCGCCCGCTTGTCAACTCGGTCACCGGCGAGGAAGAGAAACTCGAGGCGATCCTGCCGCTGGTCAAGAAATACGACGTGCCCGTCGTTGCCATCTCCAATGACGAAACCGGCATTTCCGAAGACCCGGACGTGCGTTTCGAGGTCGCCAGGAAGATCGTCCAGCGCGCCGCCGATTACGGTATCCCGGCGCACGACATCGTCGTCGATCCGCTCGTCATGCCGATCGGCGCCATGGGCACCGCCGG
>JAGRLC010000011.1:8608-10064 GCA_020441995.1 Rhodobiaceae bacterium | reverse complement strand
ATGGTCATCGGCGCCGGCATGACGTCCGCCATCATGAACCCCTGCCGCCCGCAGGAGATGGAAGCCGTGCGTGCCGCCAACGTGCTCAACGGCACCGACCCCAACTGCATGACGTGGATCAAGACTTACAAGGATCACGCACCGTCCGCAGCCGGTGCACCGGTAGCAGCCGCTGCGGCTCCCGCAGGCGGTGATTCTGGTGGCCGCCGCCGCGGTGGCCGCGACGCACGCCGCGCGCGAGGGTAAGTAGACTAACCAGCACTATCAGAAACACATATAATGCCGCAGGCAGATAGTAAGGAAAAACTTGAGAGAGCTATGAAGC
Organism: Rhodobiaceae bacterium; assembly: GCA_020441995.1. Classification (GTDB taxonomy): domain Bacteria; phylum Pseudomonadota; class Alphaproteobacteria; order Rhizobiales; family Tepidamorphaceae; genus JACKJK01. Next base: position 9,739 of record JAGRLC010000011.1, on the reverse strand, counting down.
GGGGGAAGGCTGTTTCGGACGTAATATCCTTCCCAATCCGCTCAATATTCTGTATGGGTATCGGGTTTTTCCTTCTTTCGAACGGGTATAGTGATATCATTAAAGATAGTATTTATAGTTATTATTCTTATGCAATACAATTTATTCTTGGATTATTGATATTTGGAACGGGGGTATATCTAATATATATTTTTTCAAGAATAGTAGAATTCTATTTAGATTCATTAAGAGGCGCTCATAATAAGAAAATAGTAAATCAAATTCTGTTTTTATTATCAAATTCATCGATTGCGGTTTTTATTTTCATGTTGGCGATATGCGGAATGTTATCGCTCGATCTAGCGAACAAAGTCTTGGAGAAAATCTAGAGCATTATGGGCACCGATCCTCTCGTACTTTTCATGCCGTCAGGCCGGCGGGGACGTTTCCCTGTCGGCACGCCGGTGCTCGATGCTGCGCGTTCGCTCGGCGTCTATATCGAGAGTGTCTGTGGTGGGCGCGGTATCTGCGGGCGCTGCCAGATCGAGCAGCAGGCCGGCGAATTCGCCAAGCACGGCATCACGTCACGGCCCGAGAACCTGAGCGAGATTAACAAGGTTGAGCAGCGCTACGCCGACAAGCGTTCGCTGCCCGCCGAGCGCCGCCTGTCGTGCCAGGCGACCGTGCAGGGCGATCTCGTTATTGACGTGCCGCAGGATGTGCAGGTCAACCGGCAGGTGGTGCGCAAGCGCGCCGAGAGCCGCGAGATCATCCGCAAGCCCGCGACGAGACTGTGCTTCGTCGAGGTCGAGCAGCCGGACATGGAAAAGCCGCTCGGCGATCTCGATCACCTGTTCCAGGCACTGGAGCGAGATTGGGGCTACGCCAACCTGCGTGCGGACTATCACCTGATCGGCCAGGTGCAGGAAATCCTGCGCAAGGGAGACTGGCAGGTGACCTGCGCCGTCCATGACGACGGACGCGGGCCGGAGGTTGTCGCCATCTGGCCTGGCCTGCACAACGAGGCCTATGGTCTGGCGGTGGACATCGGCTCGACCACCATCGCGGCCCATCTCGTGTCGCTGCTGTCGGGGCGCGTTGTGGCCTCGTCCGGAACGACCAACCCGCAGATCCGCTTCGGCGAAGACCTGA
>JAGRLC010000011.1:0-8599 GCA_020441995.1 Rhodobiaceae bacterium | reverse complement strand
CTACGTGATGATGAACCCGGATGGCTGCCAGGCGATGACCAAGGCCGTGCGCGAGGCGATCAACACGCTGACCGCGCGTCTGGCGTCCGATGGCGATATCTCCCGCAGCGATATCATGGAAGGCGTTTTCGTCGGCAATCCGGTGATGCATCACCTCTTCCTTGGCATCAATCCGGTGGAATTGGGGGGCGCGCCCTTCGCGCTTGCCGCGTCCGGCGCGCAGCATCTGACCGCTCATGATCTCGGTCTCGATATGAACCGGGGCGCGCGCGTTTACGTGCTGCCCTGCATCGCCGGCCACGTTGGCGCGGATGCGGCAGCCGTCGCACTGTCCGAAGCGCCGCAAAAGTCCGACGAGATCAGCCTTGTCGTCGATGTCGGCACCAATGCCGAGATCGTGCTCGGCAGCTCCAAGCGCGTGGTTGCCGCAAGCTCGCCCACCGGCCCGGCCTTCGAAGGCGCGGAGATTTCCTGCGGTCAGCGCGCCGCGCCCGGCGCCATCGAGCGCGTGCGCATCGACCCGGAAACGCTGGAGCCGAAAATCCGCGTCATCGGCTGCGACAAGTGGTCGGACGAGGAGGGCTTCGCCGAAGAGGTTGAGGCCGTCGGCGTCACCGGCATCTGCGGTTCCGGCATCATCGAAGTCATCGCCGAGATGTTTCTCGCCGGCATCATCTCCGAGGACGGCGTCATCGACGGATCGCTCAGCAGCCGTTCAAGCCGTATCGTGCAGGAGGGACGCACCTTCTCCTACATACTCTGGGAAGGTCAGGTGCCGCTGAAGATCATCCAGAACGACGTGCGCGCAATCCAGCTTGCCAAGGCTGCGCTCTATGCCGGCGTGCGCCTGCTGATGGACAAGCTCGGCATCGGGAAGGTCGACCGCATCCGCCTTGCCGGCGCGTTCGGCAGCTTCATCGATCCCAAATACGCGATGGTCCTGGGCCTCATTCCCGACTGCGATCTGAAGAATGTGGCAGCGGTCGGCAATGCCGCCGGCACCGGTGCGCGCATGGCGCTGCTCAACACCGATCACCGCCGAGAGGTCGAGGAACTGGTCCGCAACATCGAGAAGATCGAGACGGCGCTGGAATCGAAATTCCAGGAGCACTTCGTCAACGCCATGGCGATGCCCAACAAGGTCGAGGCTTTCCCGAACCTCGCCGAAGCCGTGCAGCTGCCTGCGCGCAAGCAGCTTGCCTCCGCTGAAGCAGGCGAGGGCGGTGGCCGCAGGCGCCGGGGCGGACGGGGACGGAGCTGAATCCCGGTCGAATAGCTGGAATCAAAAAGGGCCGCGCAGATCGCGCGGCCCTCTCGTTATTGGTATGTGACGTTCCGCCTACCGCGCCGTCATGCCCCGAAGGCGCTCCGAGCGCCGGCGCAGCAGTTCCACCGTCGTCAGCAGGAAGATCGAGATGGCGACCAGGATCGTCGCGACCGCAAGGATCGTCGGCGAGATCTGTTCGCGGATGCCCGACCACATCTGACGCGGGATGGTGCGTTGCTCGACGTCGGCCAGGAACAGCACGGTGACGATTTCATCGAGCGAAGTAACGAAGGCGAACAGCGCGCCGGAGATCATGCCCGGCAGGATCAACGGCATGATCACCTTGCGGAACGTCGTCCAGCCGTCCGCGCCGAGGCTTTGCGAAGCGCGGATCAGGCTGCGGTCGAAGCCGACCAGCGTCGCCGTCACGGTGATGATGACGAAGGGAATGCCCAGCGTCGTATGCGCCAGGATGATGCCGAGATAGGTCTTGGCGAGGCCGACGTCGGAGTAGAAGAAGAACATGCCGGTTGCCGTGATGACCAGCGGCACGATCATCGGCGAGATCAGCAGGCTCGTGATGGCGGAGCGGAACGGCATTTCCGGCCGCGACAGGCCAAGCGCCGCCAGTGTGCCCAGCGCCGTTGCCAGGATCGTTGCGCAGATCGCCACGAAGAACGAGTTGCGCATGGCGCGAATCCACTGCGCGTTGTTCCACATGTCGGCCCACCAGTTGGAATCCATCACGGCGTCGGGAGCCGCCATGCCGTTGCGCACGATGTCGGCGTACCAGCGGAATGAAAACGCTTCCGGATCGAAATTCAGCATGCCCTTGGTGAATGTGAAATAGGGCTCCGCGTTGAACGACAGCGGGATGATGATGATGATCGGTGCGATCAGGAACAGGAAGATGGACGCACAGATGAACAGGTACGTGTAGTGCCAGACCCGTTCCAGCGGCGAGGCGTATTCGGGCAGTTTCATGGCTTCCGTCTCCTCAACCGAACTTCAGGTTATCGACGCCGACCAGCTTGTTGTACAGCCAGTACAGGATCAGCACGCTGGCGAGCAGGATACCGCCAAGAGCAGCCGCAAGGCTCCAGTTGAGCGAGCTCTGCATGTGGAAGGCGATGAGGTTGGAAATCATCTGTCCGTCCTGGCCGCCGACGAGGGCCGGCGTGATGTAGAATCCGATGGACAGGATGAAAACCAGCAGGGTGCCAGCCGCGATGCCGGGAACGGTTTGCGGGAAATAGACCCGGCGGAAGGCGGTCAGGCTGTTGGCGCCAAGCGAGCGGGCGGCCCGCATGTAGCTCGGTGGAATGGTCTTCATCACCGAATAGAGCGGCAGGATCATGAACGGCAGCAGGATGTGCGTCATGGCGATGATCGTGCCGGTCTGGTTGTAGATCAGCTGCGCGCGGTTCTCGTCACCGACCAGCCCGGTCGTGACCAGGATATCGTTGACCACGCCTTCGCTCTGCAGCATCGCGATCCATGCGGTCGTGCGCACAAGCAGCGATGTCCAGAACGGCAGCAGCACCAGGATCATCAGCAGGTTGGATGTCCGCAGCGGCAGAACCGAAAGAAGGTAGGACACCGGGAACGCCAGCAGGAAGCACAGGAAGGTGATCAGCGCCGACATCCAGAAGGTGCGCATGAACAGCTTCACGTAGATCTGCTGAACTTCCGCCTCCGAAACGATGTTGCCGTTGACGTCGTATTTGCGGTCGACGGCGGACAGATAGAACGAGGCGGTATAATCGTTTGAAACCCGCTTGAGGATCGACCACAGGACGGGATCGTCCCAATCCTTGTCCAGCTCGATGAGCTTTTCCTTGTAGGGCGGTCCGTCGATCTTGTTGACCTTGCGCGCCGTTGACGTGAACAGGCTGCGCGAGCCGGGCAGCTCGTAATTGACGCGGGTCGCGGCGCGCCCGATGGACCGGTCCTCGCGTGACTGCTTGAGGTCGGCAACCGCAATCTCGAAAATATCTTCTCCCGGTACACCGCCGCCATCCCAGGTCTTCAGAGCGACGGCCAGGTTGGGAAGAACATCTGAAAAGGCCGGGTTGTGGATGCTGCGCCAGAGCATCTGGCCGATCGGGAACACGAAGCCCGCAAGCAGGAAAACCACCAGCGGCGCGGTCAGCAGCAGCGCGCGGATTTTCGCCTGGCGGGTGGTCTGTGCCAGCTTCTTCTTCAGCGGCGTTCCGTCTGCCGCGAGCAGCGGGCCGGAAGGTCCCGCATCAGCCGTTACATCACTCATCCCGCTTAGCCCCCGCTTAGCTTTTGAGAAATCAGATACATGAAGAATTCAACGATGCCGGCGTGCCCGGCGTGGGAGAGGCGCGGGCCGCGCCTCTCACCTTTTTCATGTCGAACGAGGCGCAAGTCCTAGCCGGCGAGCCAGGCGTTGAAGCGCTCGTTGAGCTGGTCCTGATTGTCGGCCCAGAACTCGAAGTCGTTCTGGATCGCCGTCTTCAGGTTGTCCGGCGACGTCGGCATCTGCGGGCCCATGTCGATCTTGCCGTCGTTGTACTTGCCAACGAGCGGCGCGGACGACTTGCGGGCCGGACCGTAGGCGATCCACTTGGCCTGGTCGGCGAGGCGCTGGGTGTCGGTCGAGAACTTCAGGAACTCGATCGCGTTGTCCATGTTCGGTGCGCCCTTCGGGATGGCCCAAAGGTCGAGATCCCAAACCTGGCCGTCCCAGACGATCTCGAACGGCTTGCCCTCGGCTGCGACCGCATTGAAGATACGGCCGTTATAGGCAGTGGTCATGACGACTTCGCCGTCGGCCAGAAGCTGCGGCGGCTGCGCGCCGGCTTCCCACCACACAACTTCGTCCTTGATCGTGTCGAGCTTGGCGAATGCGCGGTCGATGCCTTCCGGCGTGCCGAGCAGTTCATAGACTTCGCCAGGAGCAACGCCATCGGCGATCAGAGCCATTTCCAGGTTCGCCTTCGGCGTCTTGCGCAGGCCGCGCTTGCCCGGGAACTTCTCAAGATCGAAGAAGTCGGCCAGAGACGTCGGGCCTTCAGGCAGTTTCGACTTGTCGTAGGCGAAGATCGTCGACCACACGATGGTGGCGACACCGCACTCGACGAGCGTGCCGGGCAGGAAGTCTTCCGTGGCCGGCGTGCCGTCGGGAGCCGGCGGCAGGATTGCCGGGTCGATCGGCTCGAAGATGCCTTCGTCGCAACCGCGGACGGCGTCGGAAAGCTCAACGTCGATGATGTCCCAGGTGACGTTGCCGGCTTCCACCTGCGCCTTCACCTCGGCGATGCCGCCGTTGTAGTCTTCGGACACCACGTTGATGCCGGTCTTGGCCGTGAACGGCTTGTGGTAAGCCTCGACCTGGCTCTTCGTGTAGGCGCCACCCCATGACACGGCGGTCAGTGAACCGTCGGCCATGGCTGCACCGCCAAACGATGCGGCAACGGCCGCAGCGATGATGGTCTTCAAACCAAGTTTCATGGTTTCTCCTCTCCTTAAGGTTAGATCGCGGGGGTATCCTCTATTCGGAGCCGCGCGAACTCGGTCGTCGGGTGTGTCCGTTGCCGGACACGGTGTGCATGAACTTCCGCCCATGCGTTGCCTCCTGATCGCGAACCGGTGTCTTGAAACGCCCGGCTCACAATTCCTGTGTGGTTACGCGCTTGCCACCGCGTCGAGCGCGCGGCAATCTTCCGCGCTCCATCCCACCTTGACCTTGGTGCCGGGATTTAAAGCCGGATGGGCTGCTGAATTCGGAATCTTGACGATGAAGTCGTCGTGCCCTGCGATGTCCAGGCGCGTCCGGATGTGGTCGCCGAGATAAATCACTTCCTGCACGATGCCTTCGAACATGTTGGGAAGGCTCTTGCTGCGCGGGTTGACCGTGACGCGCTCGGGGCGCAACGAAAGGGTGGTCGTTTCGCCTTTCTTGCCGGAAATGTTGACGGGCAGGGCGGTGACAGTCTCGCCGGTTTCCAGCTTCACCTTGACGCTGGTTTTGGTGGCGCTGGTGACAGTGCCGTTCAGCTTGTTGTTCTCGCCGATGAAGGCGGCGCAGAACGCGTTTTCGGGCTTTTCGTAGAGCACCGCCGGTGCGGCAAGCTGCTGGATCACGCCATCGTTGAAGACCGCGATGCGGTCGGACATGGTCAGCGCCTCGGATTGATCGTGGGTCACGTAAACCACTGTGACGCCAAGGTTTTCGTGAATGTGCTTGATCTCGTACTGCATCTGCTCGCGCAGGTTCTTGTCGAGCGCGCCGAGCGGCTCGTCCATCAGGACAAGCTCGGGATCGAAGACCAGCGCGCGCGCCACCGCGACGCGCTGCTGCTGGCCGCCGGAAAGCTGCGCGGGCATGCGGGCCCCAAAAGAACCCAGCTCGACCATGTCGAGCACGCGCTGAACCTTTTCCTCGCGTTCCGCCTGGCCCATGCCGCGAACCTCGAGCGGGAAGGCCAGGTTTTCCGCGACCGTCATGTGCGGGAAAAGCGCATAGTTCTGGAACACCATGCCGATGCCGCGCTTGTGTGGCGGTACATGGTTGATCGGCTGGCCATCGAGAAGGATGTCGCCATGAGTGGCCATTTCGAAGCCGGCCAGCATCATCAGTGTCGTGGTTTTGCCAGAGCCGGATGGTCCGAGCATGGTGAGGAATTCACCGCGCTGGATTTGCAGATTGAGATTTTTGACGACCAGGGTTTCGCCATCGTAGCTCTTTTGGACGTTGACGAATTCAACGAACGTACTGGATTTCCCAGACCCGGTTCCACTCATAAAAATCTTCCCCTCCGGCACGCGGCATCTCTGCCGCGGGCATACATAATCAACAGCCCCCAGCGGATGTCCGCTGGTTGCCAATCATCATGACGAGCCGGATGAACGCGCAGCACTTGCGCTCTCTGGTCGTCAGCTGTTCCCGGGGCGTTTCCGCCGCCTACCTCATCGGACAGACTGGTGTCTTTGCGATCTACCGCCCGTCTCGTTTTTGTGCTCCTCACCCTCGTTCTGGGGTTTGTGCGGGATTATGTCCCCGTCATGGAGCATCGTGCATATTTCGTGAGCGTAGCCATTTCATATGCAATTTCAATTGTTATCGCTGCACTGCACGCAAGTGTGTGAGCTAGGCGACTTTGATTGGAACAGAAGCGACACGCGTGAAACGCATTCTACTTACAGTTAGTGTGGCGGCGCATGACTCTGCTGGAAAAAGCCGCTGCTGTAGAGCGTTCCAAACAGGTGTTTGGTCGCGTGGCGTTTTGGTTTTGTCGTAATCAGGCTGAACACATGTCGCGTCAGGGCTTTATAGTCCTGCGAAAATCACGTTTCGGAGTCACGGTTCATGGCAAAGTTTCCGGAAAAGGCGAAAGTCGTCATCGTTGGATTGGGCGGCATCGTCGGCGCGTCTGTCGCGCACCACCTGATCGAACGCGGCTGGGATGACATTGTCGGTATCGACAAGTCGGGCGTTCCCACCGATATCGGCTCGACGGCGCACGCGTCCGACTTCTGCTACGCGACGGCCCACGACTTCCTGACCTGCTGGACAACGCTCTATTCGATCGACTTCTTCGAGAAGATGGGCCACTACGCCAAGATCGGCGGTCTTGAGATTGCCCGCGTCGACGATGACGGGCGCATGGACGAGATCAAGCGCAAGGTTGCGTCCGGCAAGGCTTTCGGCACCCGCGCGGAACTGGTCGATCCCGCCTTCATCAAGGAAAAATTCCCGCTGATCGAGCAGGACATGGTGCAGGGTGGCCTGTGGGACCCCGACGCGGGTCTCGTCATTCCGCGCTCGCAGACGGTTGCGGGCAAGCTCATCGACCAGGGCGAGGCGAGCGGCAAGCTGCAGATCTTCGCCAACACGCCGGCTGAATCGCTCCTCATCGAAGACGGAAAGATCAAGGGCGTCGTCACCAAGCGCGGCACGATTCATGCCGACCACGTGATTGTTTGCGCCGGCCTGTGGGGCCGCCTGATCGCCGAGATGGCCGGCGAAGACCTGCCCGTCATGCCGGTCGACCACCCGCTGACCTTCTTCGGCCCCTATAATGAGTTCGAGGGAACCGGCAAGGAAATCGGCTACCCGCTGATGCGCGATCAGGGCAACTCCGCCTACATGCGCGACACCGGCGATCCGAAGACCGCCGAAGGCGGCCAGATCGAATGGGGCTACTACGAGGAAAAAGATCCGCGTATGTGCCATCCCCGCGATCTTCTCGAGAAGGATCAGGCGCGCCTGTCGCCGTCCCAGCGCGATCTCGACATGGAGCAGGTCATCGAGCCGCTTGAGCGCGCCATGGAGCTGACGCCGATTCTGGCCGAGCTCGGCTATAACGAAAGCCACTCTTTCAACGGCCTGCTGCAGGTGACCACCGACGGCGGCCCTTCCATCGGCCCGAGCCAGAAGGTTCAGGGGCTGTGGTACGCGGTTGCCATCTGGGTCAAGGACGGCCCCGGCATGGCCAAGCTGCTGGTCGACTGGATGACGGACGGGCGCACGCATATCGACCACGCGTCGATCGACTATTCGCGCTTCTATCCCCATCAGCTGGAAGAGCAGTTCATCCACGACCGCTGCTATGAGAGCGCTTTCAAGATCTACAACCCGGCGGTCCATTCCCGCGAGCCCTATTCCAAGGGCCGCAACGTCAACCACTCGCCGTTCTACGAGCGCGAGAAGGAGCTGGGCGGCTACTTCATGGAGCTTGGCGGCTGGGAGCGTGCCCACGGCTATGCCGCCAACGAGCATCTGCTGGAGAAGTTCGGCGATCGCGTTCCTGTGCGCGGGAACGAATGGGACAATCGCCACTTCTGGCGCGTGTCCAACGCCGAACATCTCGAGATGAGCGAGAATGTCGGCATCGTGAACCTGTCGCACTTCGCCATGATCGATGTCGAAGGACCGGACCACGTCGCGCTGATGGAATGGCTCTGCGCCGCGAAGATCGGCGGCGACAACATGGTCGGCAAGGGTATCTACACCCACTTCCTCGACGAGGAGGGCATGGTGCGCGCCGACCTGACCGTGTTCCGCATGGCCGACCGCTGCCGCGTTGTCGATGGTGCCGATGCCGGACGCCGCGACTTCAATTACATCAAGCGCACGGCGCGGGAAAAGGGCTTCGACGTCACGGTCACCGATGTCTCGACGAAATACGTCACCATCGGCATCTGGGGTCCCAATGCCCGCGTCACCCTGCAGAAGGTTGTTGAGGATCCGGAGGGCTTGAGTGTCGAGAACTTCCCCTTCGCCGCCATCAAGCCGATCCGCATAGCCGGCAAGAATGTCAGCGCGTTCCGCATTTCCTATGTCGGCGAGCAGGGCTGGGA
>JAGRLC010000079.1 GCA_020441995.1 Rhodobiaceae bacterium | reverse complement strand
CGACGACATGGTGGCGAGCGCGCTCAAGTGGAACGGCATGTTCGTCTGGGCCTGCAAGAACTACGACGGCGATGTGCAGTCGGACACGGTGGCGCAGGGCTTCGGTTCGCTGGGCCTGATGACGTCGGTGCTGATGACGCCGGACGGCAAGACCGTCGAAGCGGAAGCCGCGCACGGTACCGTCACCCGTCATTACCGCCAGTGGCAGAAGGGCGAGCAGACCTCGACAAACTCCACCGCCTCGATCTTCGCCTGGTCGCGTGGTCTCGCCCACCGCGCCAAGCTCGACGATAACGCCGAGTTGAAGCGTTTCGCCGACACGCTGGAGAAGGTGGTCGTCGACACAATCGAAGGCGGCGAGATGACCAAGGATCTAGCCCTGCTCGTGGGGCCCGATCAGGCATGGCTGTCGACCGAAGGCTTCCTGGACGCCATCGACAAGAATCTTCAGAAGGCGATGGCCTGACAGCCTGTTCGATTGCCGGCCGGGAGGCTCAGCACGGGTAGCGGCCCTAGTTGAGCCTCCGGTCTTCCATGTCGCGGATCGTCGACATCACTTTGGCAACGGCTTCATCGGGGAAACCAAGCCCCTCCAGAAGCCGCCCGGCCAACCTCAGGCTGCCTTCAACAGCCTCGGGAACAACGCCGTCGATCTCGAGATCCTTGAGCTTGCGGGCATGGATTGCATCCTTGGCCCGGGCGATCACAATGGAATTGGGACATAGCTTGCGCGCCGCCCGCACCATGCGTTCCGCGGCGTCCGGATCGTCCAGCGTTACGATGAAAGCACGGGCTTTCGGCGCGCCAGTCTTCAGCAGAATGTCTTCCCGTCCGGAATCTCCAAAATAGACGTTATGCCCCGCCTGCCGTTCGCGGTTGACCGAATGCGCATTCCGGTCGAGCGCGATGTAGGGAATGTTCTCCGTCTCGAGCACTTGCGCCACGATCTTGCCGACACGGCCGAAGCCGCCGACGATCACGTGATCCTCAAGATCGGCATGAGCATCCTGAACCTGAACGCCATCAGCCGTCTCCGAAGCCAGCCGGTCCGCTGCCAGCTTCCCGAGCCGGGCCACCAGTGGCGTCATCAGCATGGTGAGCGAAGCAACAAGGATACAGAACTGCGCCTGCTCACGGCCGATGATCCCCTCCTGGCCCGCAAGCGCAAGAATGACGAAGACGAACTCTCCCGCCTGCCCCAGCAGCATTGCCGCTTCCAGCCGCGTTCCGCGTTCGACCCTGAACAGCCAGAGCACGCCATACAGAACAAGCGATTTGATGCAGAACAGCCCGATGGCGGCCAGCAACAGCAGCCATATCTCCTCAAGCACCGTCAGCAGGTCGATGTTCATGCCAACCGACATGAAGAACATGCCGAGCAGCAGGCCCCGGAACGGCTCGATATCGACCTCGATCTGGTGCCGGTACTCGGTCTCCGACAGCAGCATGCCGGCAAGGAAGGCGCCGAGCGCCATCGACAACCCGACAGCCTGGGTCGCCAGCGCGGTGGCGCCGATGATCAGAAGTATGATGGCAATGAAAAGCTCATGCGACTTCGCGCTCGCCGTCAGCCGCAGCATCGGTTTGAGCGCATAGCGCGCCAGCAGCAGGATGGCGCCTATGGCGAAGCCTGCAAACGCCACGGCCTCGAGGATCGTAACCCACGCATTGGTATCGACACCGGCATTTAGAGAACCGACCGCAAACAGGATCGGGATGACCATGATGTCCTGCATCAGCAAAATCGACATGGACAGCCGGCCGACTTGCGTTGCGACACGGTGGCTCTCGTAAAGCGACTGCATGACAATCGCGGTCGACGACAGGGCAAAACCCAGCCCGAGAACGAAGCTGACACTGCCTTCCACACCCAGAAGATAAGCGCTCGTGCCTATGGCTGTTGCGGAAATCAGAACCTGTAGGGATCCTGCGCCAAGCACAAAACGGCGCAACTGCCAAAGCCGCAGGAAAGACACCTCCAGCCCGAGCATGAACAGCAGAAAGATGACCCCCAGTTCGCCGATTGCGGCAATGCGCTCAGGGTCGCGGATCGTGATGTATTCGAAGAAATGGTAATCGCCCGCCAGCCTGCCGAAGCCGTAGGGACCGACCAGCATTCCGGCAATGAGAAACCCGATGACAATGCCCAGCCGGAAACGCTGCAGCAGCGGCACGACAATGCCGCTTGCAGCCAGAAAAATCATCGCAACCCGGATCCAGTCCGCGTGGTGATCCACGCCAGCCCCCATCAAGCGTATGAACAGGAATAATGCTGTTTGTAATGGTGCATGCTGCAACGCAGCGCGCAAGCCGGGATAGGCAAATCCGGCTATTCAGACGCCTGAATTTCGTCCTCGGCGATGTCGCCGCGCGGAGTCACCCTGTGATCCTTGAGACGTTCAGCGGCAACAGCGCGTATATGCTTGCCGATTTCCGGCTTGTCATGCAGGAGCTTTTCGAACGCGGTTGATTCAAGCTCCAGCAGCGCAGTTGTCTCGCGCGCGACCACCGTTGCCGAACGCTTGGATTTCCGCAGCAAGGCGATCTCGCCGAAGAACGCACCTTCCTCCAGCACCACCTCCCGATCCGGCAACTGGACGCTGACCGACCCCGACATGATGAAATACATCGACTGGGCCGGATCGCCGCGATGAGCGATGACGATACCGCGCTCCACCTTGCGCGAGTGCAGCAGCTTCATCACCGTGGCGATGTCGCCTGCCGGCAGATCGGAGAACATCGGCACCCGCGCCAGCATGCTCCAGGTGACCACGAATTCGCGCTTGTGCATCTCGCGCGCAAAGGCCGTCGCAACAATGCCGACCGGCAGCGCGAACATCATCAGGCCCAGCAGCATCACCATGCCGCCAACAAGTTTGCCCGCCACCGTGACCGGCACGACATCGCCGTATCCGACCGTGGTCAGCGTTGCCATAGCCCACCACAAGGCCTGCGGGATCGAGCCGAAGCCATCCGGCTGCACGTCATGTTCGAGCGCATAAAGAAGCGTGGCGGCGGTAAGCGCCAGCCCGGCCATCACCACGAAGGCGCCGAACAGCGCACGTGATTCATCGGCCAGCGCCGCCAGCAATGACCGCAGCCCGGATGAATAGCGCACCAGCTTCAGGAACCGCACGAGCCGGAACATCCGCAGGATGCGCAGATCCCCGCCAATGCCGAAAAGAGCGAGATAGAACGGCGCAATCGCCAGCAGATCGATGACGGCTGCCGGCTGCATGGCAAACCGCAAGCGCGCGCGCGAAGGCCCCAGAGAAGCCAGCGGCACATGCAGATCCGCCACCCAAACCCGCATCAGATATTCCAGCGTGAAAATGGCGACGGAGAAATACTCGAACGCGTCGAACCACGGCCCATAGGCACCGCGTATGCTGCCAACGGTTTCGATGACGGCGGCCACAACATTGGTAATGATCAGAACAACGAGGAACCAGTCCGCAGCCCGGCTCGTCATATCGCCGGGCGGCGCATCCTCGAGGATTTCGAATATGCGGCGCTTTAACGTGGCATGGGCGGCGCGGTTATTGCTTTTTGCGCCCGCGCCCATACCCGTTCACTCACGCGTTGGCCGCGGCAGCTTCCAAACCGCCCCGTACAGCCGCCAGGGCATCGTCCGCCTTGCTGCCATCCGGGCCGCCGGCCTGCGCCATGTCGGGGCGCCCGCCGCCGCCCTTGCCGCCGAGCGCCTCTGAACCAGCCCGCACCAGATCGACAGCGCTGATGCGCGAGGTGAGGTCTTCGGTGACGCCGACGACGATGGCTGCGCGGCCCTCGTCATTGACGCCGATCAGCGCCACGACACCGGAACCGATCTGCCCCTTCATCTCGTCGACAATGCCCTTGAGCTGCTTGGCGTCGACACCGGTGATGGACTTGCCCAGGAAGGAGATGCCCGCAACGGTTTCCGCCGCCGCGCCGCTATCCTGACCGGCGGAAGCCCCGCCGCCCAAAGCCAGCTGACGCTTGGCGTCGGCCAGTTCCTTTTCAAGCTTGCGGCGCTCGTCGAGCAAGGCCGAAAGGCGGTCTTCGATATCGCCGGTGGCAACCCTGAGCTGTCCCGCGATGGCGCGCACACGCCGGTCTTGCTCTGCCAGATAGTGGCGCGCGGCATCGCCCGTCAGCGCTTCCACGCGGCGCACGCCGGCGGCCACCGCGCCTTCGTTGACCAGTGCGATCAGCCCGATATCGCCGGTGCGCGCGACATGGGTACCGCCGCACAATTCCATCGAATAAGGTTTGTCGGAAGCGCCTTCCAGCGAACGCCCCATGGTCACGACCCGGACCTCGTCGCCGTATTTTTCGCCGAACAGCGCCATGGCGCCGGCCTCGATCGCTTCATCGACGCTCATCAGCCGCGTCGTCACCGCATCGTTCTGCAGCACCACCGCATTGGCGCGATCCTCGACCTCGGTCAGTTCGTTTTCGCTCAGGCTCTTGGGGTGGCTGAAGTCGAAGCGCAGCCGGTCCGGCGCCACCAGCGACCCCTTCTGGGCAACGTGGGTTCCCACCACCTCGCGCAACGCCTCGTGGATGAGGTGAGTGGCGGAGTGGTTGCAGCGCACCTGCGCGCGGCGGGCATGATCCACCGTCAGCTCCAGCGCCTCGCCGAGCTTCAGGTCGCCCTTCTGCAACAGGCCGATATGGGCAAATACATCGCCGAGTTTTTTCTGCGTCTCGCTGACAACGAAGCGTACACCCTCGCCGGTCATCAGGCCGCGATCGCCAACCTGGCCGCCGGATTCGCCGTAAAACGGCGTCTGGTTGAGGATGACGATGCCTTCTTCGCCTTCCTTCAGTACATCGACCGGCTGGCCGTCACGGATCAGGGCGGTCACCACGCCTTCGGCCGTCTCGGTCTCGTAACCGAGGAAATCGGTGGCACCAACCTTGTCGCGGATGCCGAACCAGACCGTCTCGGTCGCAGCTTCGCCCGAACCCGACCACGCCTTGCGTGCCTCCGCGCGCTGACGCTCCATGGCATCGCTGAAGCCGTCGAGATCAACGTTGATCCCGCGCGCGCGCAGGGCATCCTGCGTCAGATCGAGCGGGAAACCGTAGGTGTCATAAAGCTTGAACGCGACCTCGCCCGGCAGATGATCGCCAGACGACATGCTGGCGGTTTCCTCGTTCAGCAGCATGATGCCGCGCGCCAGCGTCTTGCGGAAACGGGTTTCCTCAAGCTTCAGCGTCTCGGTGATCAGCGCCTGCGCGCGTACCAGTTCCGGATAGGCCTGCCCCATCTCCTTCACCAGTTCCGGCACCAGCTTCCACATCAGCGGTTCGCGCACGCCCAGCAATTCCGCATGGCGCATGGCGCGGCGCATGATCCGGCGCAGCACGTAACCGCGGCCCTCGTTGGACGGCAGAACACCATCGGCAATCAGGAACGAGGTCGCGCGCAGGTGATCGGCTATGACGCGATGACTCGGCTTATGAGCGCCCTCGGCCTTGACGCCGGTCTCCTCGACGGAGGCCGCAATCAGATGCCGCATCAGGTCGGTTTCGTAATTGTCATGCGTGCCCTGAAGCACGGCGGAAATGCGCTCCAGCCCCATGCCGGTGTCGATGGATGGCCGCGGCAGGTTGACCCGTTCGTCCTTCGCCAGTTGCTCGAACTGCATGAAGACGAGATTCCAGATCTCGATGAAACGGTCGCCGTCCTCATCGGGCGAACCGGGAGGCCCGCCGGGAATATGGTCGCCGTGGTCGTAGAAGATTTCCGAACACGGTCCGCACGGGCCGGTATCGCCCATGGCCCAGAAATTGTCCGACGTCGGGATGCGGATGATCTTGGATTCCGGCAGGCCGGCAATCTTCTTCCACAAATCGAACGCCTGATCGTCCTCGGAGAAAACCGTGACCAGCAGTTTTTCTTTCGGAAGCCCGAATTCCTTCGTTACCAGGTTCCAGGCAAGCTCGATCGCCAGATCCTTGAAATAGTCGCCAAAGGAGAAATTCCCCAGCATCTCGAAGAACGTATGGTGGCGCGCGGTGTAGCCGACAT
>JAGRLC010000078.1:15032-25118 GCA_020441995.1 Rhodobiaceae bacterium | reverse complement strand
CGCCCTTCGGCTACAACCTGTTCCTCATGCGCGCCATGGCGCCCAAGGAAATCACCATTCAAGACATTTACCGCTCGATCCTGCCCTTCGTCGGCGTGATGATCCTCGCGCTCGGGCTGGTGACGGCGTTCCCGGAAATCGCGCTCTGGCTGCCGCAGCATGTCTACGCGCGATGACACCGGACGGCTTGGTGCCGTGCCGGTGCAAAAATGACCTGGAGAGGGTCGAAAAATCGGAGGTAGGACAATGACAACGACGAGGCGTAATTTCCTGAAGACGGGTGCCGTTGCAGGCGCGGCCACGCTTGCGGCCCCCGCCGTTCACGCACAATCCACGCCGATCAAGTGGCGCATGCAGACCTATGCCGGCCCCGCGCTCGGCGAAGAGGTGGTGAAGACCTGCGTCGAGCAGTTCAATCAGATCGCAAACGGCCAGATGGAGATCGAACTGTTCTACGCCGACCAGCTTGTGCCAACCGGCGAGCTGTTCCGCGCAATGCAGAACGGCACCATCGACGCCGTGCAGTCGGACGACGACTCCATGGCCTCACCGACCGAAGTCACCGTGTTCGGCGGCTATTTCCCGCTCGGATTGCGCTACTCGCTCGACGTGCCCGCCCTGTTCAACCACTGGGGCCTCGACGAGATCTGGAAAGAGGAATACGCCAAGGTCGGCGTGCGCCATATCTCGGCGGGCTCGTGGGATCCGTGCAACTTCGCCACCCACAAGCCGATCAACAAGCTTGAGGATCTGAACGGCCTGCGCGTCTTCACCTTCCCCACCGCCGGCCGCTTCCTGTCGCGCTTCGGCGTGGTGCCGGTCACCCTGCCGTGGGAAGACGCCGAGGTCGCGTTGCAGACCGGCGAACTCGACGGCATCGCATGGTCGGGCATCACCGAGGACTACACGTCCGGCTGGGCCAACGTCACCGAGTACTTCCTCACCAACAACATCTCCGGTGCCTGGATCGGTCACTTCTTCGCCAACATGGACCGCTGGAACGAAGTGCCCGATCACCTCAAGACGCTGATGGAAGTGTGCTTCAATTCCTCGCACTACCACCGCCAGCACTGGTACTGGAACGGCGAGGCGAATCTGCGCGTCAACGAAGACAAGCTGAAGTCGACCACGATTCCCGAGGACGAGTGGGCCAAGGTCGAGGAAGAGGCGCACAAGTTCTGGGACGAGATCGCGGCCGAAAGCGAACTCAAGGCCAAGATCGTCGGCATCTTCAAGGAATACAACGCCACGATGGTGAAAGCCGGCAAGCCCTACCGCTACAGCTGATCGGTTGCGGCAATTCCGCGTTGTGAAGAAACGGTCCCCGGGAGCCATGCTTCCGGGGATTTTCTGTTCCCTGAACGTGACGGCACACGCTTTGATCTTGCGATACGGGGCCGGTTAAGGCAGACAGTCCCGGCTCGCTTCGCAAGCGGCGGGCACCGGAGGGGTGGCCGAGTGGTTGAAGGCACCGGTCTTGAAAACCGGCAGGCGGGGAACCGTCTCGTGGGTTCGAATCCCACCCCCTCCGCCACTTGCCCTCACAAATGCGTCCTCCCGATCCGGCTATGGCCGGCCGGGCGCTGAAGAATGGGGCTTACCGCGCAATCAGCAGAACCTGACTCCAAGATGGCTCTCTCAAGAGCTATTTGGCACGAACCGCTCTTGGGGCAATGCCGAATTCTGCCTTGAAAGCGCGGCTGAAATGCGCCGCGTCGTTGAAGCCCCAGCGATAGGCGATTTCGGTGATGGTGTCGCGGCAATGGGGATGCGACAGGTCGGCATGACAGCGCCTCAGGCGTTCGCGGCGCAGAAAGTTGCAACAGCTTTCATCGTTCTGCGCAAAGACCGTATGCAGATAGCGCAGCGACACCCCATGCGCCTCGGCGACCTGCGCCGGACCGAGCTGGGCGTCGCCCAGATTGTCGCGGATATAGCGGCGGAAGGCGGTGAAATGGTCGCGATGCGCAATCGACGCCTGAACCGGCGCGTGCCGCGTCGTCAGTGTCGCCATAAGAAGACTGAGGATCGGCTGCATCACGGCTTCGGCCTCCCCCTCATCGACATGGGTGAAATCGCGCGCCAGCCGCCGCAGCGCCTCGGCCGAAATCCCGCTGACTGCGGCGGAGTTCCTGACCACCGTGCCGGCAAAACGCTCAGCGTCCCATTCCAGCCGTTTGACCCGTGATTTCGGGATCAGCAAGGTCAGCTTGTGCAGCCGGCTTGTCACCCGGAAATCCATCTCGCGCTCACTGTCCCACAGCACGAAATCGCCTGCCGAGAGCTCGGCTTCGCGGTCGCCCTGCCGGACGACCTCGTGGCCGGAGAGTTCGAAAAGCACGCCGAAATAGGCCTCATTGCTACGGTTGAGTTCCGGCTTGCGGCGGGAGCCCTCGCACGGATCGCAGATACATTCGACCACACGGATTCCGTCGAGAATCCGCTCGCGAATTTCGGCGTGAAAGCCGGCTTCTTCGGCCGGCCGCAGATTCCAGTTCAGATGCGTGTGGCTGAGCGCGTTGCGCCATGCCTCGAATTGCGCGTCGCTTCGGTGGGACTGCGTCGACCAGACCTCGGCTTCCATTCTTTCCTCCTCCCCTGGCGCATTCCCCGGGCAGGCTCTCCGGCGTGTCCCGTGCGCGGATCGTCAAATCCCGGCGCATTTGCGAGCAAGACCGGGCGCGATCCATTGCCGGACAATAGCACATTCCGCAGCTTCGCCGGCGATCCGCGCAAAGCGGCGGAAAAAGGACCGGATGCCGGGACGAGAGCGAGAACGCTCCGCCGGCAGATCGGCAAGCGAATCTGCAAGGGAGGAAACACACAAGATGCGCATGGATATCGAATTCAAGACCGAAGACGGCGTCACGCTCCGGGGCTGGCATTATGTGCCGGACAATGCCTCGGGACCGGCGCCGACCATCGTGATGGCGCACGGATTCTCGGCGGTGAAAGAGATGTATCTCGACCGTTTTGCCGAAGCCTTCGCCGCCGCCGGGCTTGCCGCGATCGTTTTCGACAACCGCAACTTCGGCGCAAGCGACGGCGAACCCCGCTACGAGATCGACCCGTGGCAGCAGGTACGCGACTATCGCGACGCGATCACCTGGGCAGAAACTCTGCCCGAGACCGATGCCGGGCGGATCGGCATCTGGGGATCGAGCTACAGCGGTGGCCACGTGATGGTGGTGGGCGCGCTGGACCGGCGGGTGAAATGCGTCGTCGCGCAGGTGCCGCTGGCCAGCGGTCACCGCAATGCGCGCCGGCTCATCCGCGCCGACAATATCGGTGCCGTGCAGGCGATGTTCGATGATGATCGCCGTGCGCGGATGAACGGCGAACAGCCGGCGATGATCCCGGTGGTCGCGGAGGATCCGGCGGCACCCTCGGCCCTGCCAACCCCCGATAGCTGGACCTGGTTTACTCAGACCGGCAAGACCCGGGCTCCGTCTTGGCACAACGAGGTGACCCTGCGCTCAGTCGAAATGTTCACCGAATACGAACCGATCAGCTACGCCAAATATGTCAGCCCGACACCGATGATGATCGTGGTTGCGCTGGGCGACGTGCTGACCGTCTCCGATCTGGCGCTGGAAGCCTACGAGCAGGCACTCGGTCCCAAACGGCTGGTGACGCTGAGCGGCGGCCATTTCGACGCTTATGTAAACGACTTCGAGGCGTCATCAGGTCCCGCGACCGAGTGGTTCGTGGAACATCTGGGCGCCTGAGTCATCCACCTCGCCGGGATTGGCATATCCCGTCCCGGCGGGGCGTTCGGCGGGCAACCTTCGCCGCGGCCGAATGCCTTTTCGTTCAGGTATTGCGCACCCATCAAGTTCTGGACGAGCAATCGTGGTAAACCTCCACTCGGGATTTGACCGCGGAGAAAACCATGGGAAGCAAGTGCCAAAGCTGCGGGATGCCGTTGAGCAGCGATCCGCAGGGCGGCGGCAGCGAAGCCGACGGCGGCCGCAGCTCCAAATATTGCTCGCTTTGTTACGAAAACGGTTCGTTCCGCCATCCCGGCGTATCCGTTGAAGAATTCCAGGCCCATTGTGTGGATGCGATGGCGGCAAAGGGCTTCCCGCGCTTCATCCCCTGGCTCTTCACACGCGGCATCCCGAAGCTCGAGCGCTGGAAAACCTGATTTTCATGCGCGGAAAAATTCGATACTGACATTGGGAGCGAGTCTTTGCCTTCAGAAGTGCGCGTGTAATTGCTGCAAAAAACTTCCCTGTTTCATTCGATAATGACCGCCGCCGTCGTTTGGAGATGCCAGTAACTCATGCTCCAGCTTGTTGCATTTGTACTGTCGGTCATCGGCGCATTGATGATGCTCCCGGCATTCGCCGATTTCGCCGTCGGCAACCCGGACTGGCTAGCATTCGCCGCCTCCTCCACCGTCATCGTCTTTCTCAGCGGCATTTCCTATCTTGCCTACCGCTCGGGACAGATCGCGCTGTCACGGCGTGACATCTTCAAGTTCGTCCCCGCCGTCTGGCTGATCAGCAGTCTTGCCGCCGCCCTGCCATTCTATCTTTCCGGCCTGGGGCTCTCGTTCACGGATTCTTTCTTCGAGGCGGTTTCCGGTCTGACAACGACCGGCTCTACCATCCTGACCAACCTCGATGGAAAGCCTCCGGGCATCCTGCTCTGGCGCTCGCTGACCGAGTGGGTCGGCGGCCTCGGCATTGTTGTCCTGAGCATCACGCTGCTGCCCTTCATGAAGACCGGCGGCCAGCAGCTATTCTCCCTTGAATCGTCCGACACCGCCGAAAAGCCGTTTCCGAAAACCCGGCAGTACGCGGAGCGGATTGCCCTGATCTACCTGCTGCTCACCATCTGCTGCGCCATCAGTTACATGGCGCTGGAAATGACCGCGTTCGAGGCGGTCAACCACGCCATGGCAACGGTCTCGACGGGCGGGTTTTCGACAACGGACGATTCCATGGGGCGCTTCGCCACGGTGCCCATGCTGCTGGTGTCGACACTCTTCATGGGCATCGGGGGACTGCCGTTCCTGTTCCTGATCCGCTTGTCGATGGGGCAGTTCATTCAGGATGTGCAGATCAAGATTTACCTGGCGATGATCCTGACAGCCACGATCCTGATCTACGTGTCGATCAGCGAAGACACCTTTCACAAGGGGATCACCCTTTTCGTCACGGTGCTGTTCAACGTGGTGTCGGTGATAACGACGACGGGCTTCGCCTCGGAAAACTACCTTCTCTGGGGCCCGGCTACGGTCACCATTTTCTTCTTCCTGACCTTTGTCGGCGGATGCGCGGGTTCGACCGCAGGCGGGTTCAAGCAATTCCGCTTCGTCATCGCCTTTCAGGTGGTCATGGACAGCCTGGTGAAGTCGTTCCGGCCAAACCAGGTCCGCATCATGCGCTATGGCGACCGTAAGATCGAAGACCGCCTGGCAACATCGGTCATGGTCTTCTCGTTCCTCTATGCCGGAACCTTCATTGTGTTCGCCGTCATCTACAGCGTGCTGGGGCTGGATTTCGAAACAGCGGCCAGCGCGTCGGCGACCGCACTTGCCAATGTCGGGCCGGGTATTGGCGGCGTCGTTGGCCCGGCCGGCAACTTTGCCGATCTTTCAAACGCCATCAAATGGATGTTGTGCTGGGAAATGATCGTGGGCCGGCTCGAACTCATGAGCGTCTACGTCATTCTCATCCCGGCTTTCTGGGATTAAGCCACCCGCCCGGAATCTATCCCGTGGCCGATGCGCCGAACCGCTTCTCGAAAGCCGACAGCCGGTTGCTGGGCACCCGTATCGTCAGGGGAATTGCGCCCGCGTCGGACACCTCGCCGCGAGTCATGACTTCGCAGTTTTCGTAGATCCAGTTGAGCGATGCGCCGTCGGAGGCATCCAGTTCGAGATGCAGCGTGCTGCTTTCCGAAGCGAACCAGTCCTCGATTGCATCGAGCAGGTTTCCAAGCCCCTCCCCGGTCAGAGCCGATACGGCAATCGGACCTGAACGCGCGCCGGGCGATGATCTTGTCTGCGCAATCCGCTCAAGCATGGCGCCGCGCTCCTCATCGGCCACGAGATCGAGCTTGTTCCATACCTCGATAAGGTTCACCGGGTTCTCGCCGAGACCAAGCTCGCTGAGCACATGGAGCACGTCGGCGGCCTGTGCGGCGCTGTCGATATGGCTGATATCGCGGACATGCAGGATCAGGTCGGCTTCGGTCACTTCCTCAAGCGTTGCCCGGAACGCCGCAACAAGATCGGTCGGCAAATCGGAGATGAACCCGACCGTGTCCGAAAGCGTGATCTGGCGTCCATGCGGCAGCGTAACGGCGCGCACTGTCGGATCGAGCGTTGCAAACAGCATGTCCTGGGCCACGACGCCGGCCCGTGTCAGCCGGTTGAACAATGTCGATTTGCCGGCATTGGTGTAACCGACCAGGGCGACGGAGGGATAAGGCACCCGCGCCCTGCCCTTGCGATGCAGCGCGCGATGGCGCCGCACGGCGTCGAGATCCTTGCGGATGCGCGTGATCCGCTCCTGGATGAGCCGCCGGTCGGCTTCGATCTGGGTTTCGCNNGGCCGCCGAGAAAGCCGAAGCCGCCACGCTGGCGTTCAAGGTGGGTCCACGAACGCACCAGCCGGCTCTTCTGATAGGTCAGATGTGCCAGTTCCACCTGAAGCCGGCCTTCATTCGTCTGCGCGCGGCGGCCGAAAATTTCGAGAATTAGACCGGTCCGGTCGATCACCTTGGCCGACCAGGCTGTCTCTAGATTGCGTTGCTGAATGGGCGTCAGGGCCGCATCGACGACAACAAGCCCAATGCCGGCCATGCGCAGTTGCGCCGCGATGTCCTCGACCTTGCCGCTTCCCATCAGGGTTGCCGGGCGCGGCGTTTTTATCGTCACGATACCGGCGTCGGCGACATCGAGGTCGATCGCCAGGGCAAGGCCTATGGCCTCGCTCAGGCGCGCCTCTTCATCGCGCTTGTCCGGGGATGATGCGCTTGCCCGGTCCTGAAGCACGGGCACGATAACAAATGCCCGCGTCGGTTCACGCGGGCCATCTGCCGGGCCGTCTTCCCTGGAAACGCTCCGCTTGTCTGCGTCCCCTGCCTGCAAGGATCAATCTGCGTCCGTATCGCCATCCGAGGGGTCGAAAAGTTGGATGGGCTGGTTGGGCATGATGGTCGAAATGGCATGCTTGTAGACAAGCTGCGAATGAGCATCCCGGCGCAACAACACACAAAACTGGTCAAACCACGTAACCACGCCCTGCAATTTTACCCCGTTGACGAGAAAGATCGTCAGAGGCGTTTTTGTCTTGCGCACAGCATTCAGGAACGTGTCCTGGAGATTTTGTGCTTTTTCCGCCGCCATTTTTTGGTGCCCCAATTATTTCTGCGCCCGGCCTCACATGCAAAAAATTGCAGAATCCGCCGGTCCTTGTTCTGACACATCTATAAGATGGCAGGTTACACGCTATAGGCAACCCGTTGAACGATCATTTGTGCCGCCGAACGTTAATCCGATCACCCGCGCCACAGCGGCGGGTAGATAATTGCAAGAGCTGCAAGCACTTCGACACGCCCCATCGCCATGATGAAACATAGCGCGGTTTTCGTAACCGAGGGCAGCGTTTCGAACCGAACAAGCTGATTGCCTTCTCCAAACAGGCCGATCGCCATGTTCGAAACGGCGCCGAAGCCTCCAAGAATCGCCTGATCGACGGGAATTTCGGCGAATCCGAGCGCCGCTCCCGCAAGCAAAGCCATGGAAAGAGCCGCGAAAAGGAGGCTCCAGATCGCCTTCATGGTCTGGATATTGTAGCTCTGGGTGCCAAAGCGCGCGGCCCGGATCGCATGTGGATAAACGAGGCGCACCAGCTCGCGCATCGATTGCACAGCCATTGCGCCAAGCCTGAACATCTTGATGCCGCCAGCCGTTGAGAAACTCGCCCCGCCGACGAAGATCAGCATGAGTAGCAGCGCAAACGGCAATGTCGCATGGCCACCGGTACGCGCCTCAAGACCGCTCGTTGAAACGATTGAAGCCGCGATCGAGAACCCGTCCCGCAAATTTCCGGTCACGCCGCCGCCGCCAGCGCTGAGCAGCATATAGGCCACCATGATTCCCAGCACGGTAACGGTGCCCACGACGTAGAAGGATTCCCGGTGCGACAAGGCTGCGGGTTCGGCCCGCAGCGCCCGCCGCAGCCACAGAAAGCTCGTCGCCGACATGACCGAAAACAGCGTGATGATCCATATCGCGCTATCCGGCAGGTAATCCCCGATCGGCGCGGTGCGCGCCGTGAACCCACTGGTCGACACCGCCGCTGTCGCCAGCGTGAACGCATCAAGCAACTGAACGCCGCTAAGCGTCAGCAGAATGAAACAGGCCGACGTGAACGCGGCAAACAGGGGCAACACCCGCGACAGCGCAAGCCCCAGCCGCTGGCGCTCGACGCTCGCGGAATAGTCGAGCGGTCCCGCCTGGGAATCGGGCAAGCCGCCGACACGTGCGGGCGCCAGAATGAAAATCACGATCATCAGGATCATGGCCCCGCCCATCCATTGCATGAGCGCGCGCCAAAGAAGGATGCTTTGTGGCAGACGGTCGGCCTCGGGCAAAGCGCTCCATCCCGTTGTCGTCAGCGCCGACACCGCTTCAAAATAAGCGTCGAGAAAAGCGACATCCGGCATGGCCACAACCACTGGAACGCAGGCCAGGACAGGCAATGTCAGATATGCGCCAAAGGCCAGAACGAACCTTTCACGGGGTTTCAGTCTGCGTTCGCGGCCCCGCACGGCAAGATTGATGGCGCCGGCTGCGAACAGAAGCAGGGCTGCGGAAATCAGAAATGCCGGCGCAGACCCCTCCGGCCCCATTCCCGTTGCCAGAATGCCGTTCAAAAGAAGCAGCAGGGCAATGCCCGCCACGAAGTACGAATAAACGTAGAGAACGGCAATCATGACGCAGAGGCTCCGCGCGTCATGCGATCAGAAAAACTCGATCGAGACGCGGAACATCTGCTCGACCTGTTTGACGGCCTTCTGCATCGCAAAAATAATCACGCGGTCGTGGGCCTGAACCTGCGTGTTCCCGCGTGGAATAATCAGTTCCCCGCCGCGCAGAATGGCACCGATCCGCATGTCATCGCTCAACTCTATCTCGCGCAGCGGACGCCCCACCAGCGGAGAGGTTTCCAGCGCCTCCGCCTCGATCACTTCCGCCAGGCCGTTCTGGACTGAATGCACACCGCGAATGCGCCCGCGGCGCACATGCTGGAGGATCTTCGACACGGTGATCTGCCGCGGGTTGACATGCGCGGCGATGCCGAGAGACCGGGCAAGGTCGGGATAGGCGCGATTGTTGACCAGCGCCAGCGTATTCTGGACTCCGAAACGGCGGGCCAGCACGCACGACAGCACGTTGACCTCATCGTTGTTTGTCACCGCGACAAGGGTGTCCGCATCCGGTGTATCTGCTTCGCGCAGGAGATCTTCATCAAGCGCGCTGCCATGCAGAACGACCGATCGCTCCAGCTGATCGGCGATCTCGATCGCACGCGAGCGGTTCTGCTCGATCAGCTTGATCTTGGCGCTGCGCTGCCGTTTCTCAAGCTCACGGGCAACATAGAGGCCGATATTGCCGCCGCCGCTGATAACGACGCGGTTGGCTTCCCGCTCCTCGTGGCCGAAAATGCCAAGCGTACGCCGGACCTGGTCGCGAGCCGCGACGAAATAGGCGATGTCCCCAACCAGCATCTGGTCGGAACTGCGAGGCACGAACAGTTTCCCGCCCCGGTAGATGCCGACCACGACCGCCTTGAGATCGGGAAACAGATCCGTGAGCTGATTCAGCGGCGTATCGACAATGGGGCAGTTCTCGTCGCAGCTGACGCCGGCCACCACGGCCTCGCCATCGGCGAATGAAACCGTGTCGAACGCGCCCGGCAATTCCAGACGGCGCAGCACCATCTCGCCGACTTCGATCTCCGGCGAGATGATGACGTCGATGGGCATGTTTTCATTGGAAAACAGATCGCGCCAATGCGGCTCAAGATAGCTCTGCGCGCGAATGCGGGCGATCTTGGTCGGCAC
>JAGRLC010000078.1:2081-15026 GCA_020441995.1 Rhodobiaceae bacterium | reverse complement strand
TCGGCACGTTGAACAGCGAATGCGCAACCTGACACGCGACCATGTTGACCTCGTCATACAAGGTCGCCGCGATGATCATATCGGCCTGCTCGATACCGGCCTGAACCAGGACATCGGGATGCGCGCCGTGCCCGACAATGCCGCGCACATCAAGGATTTCGGTGATCTGCTGGATCAGTTTCGGAGTGAAATCGACAATCGCAACGTCATTGTCTTCCGCAGCAAGGCGTTCGGCAATGCCGAAACCAACCTGACCGGCTCCGCATATCACAACTTTCATCTGTCCGCCCCAAACCTGCCCGGCCAAACTCACGAGCCGTATCGGCACAACCGCGCAAGGCGGGTTTTATACGCTCAAGGAGAGATGCGAAAGGGTTCGGAGCGGAGTTGTGGCGAAGAGATTGAATGCGGACGCTCAGCCGATCCCGAGCGATTTCAGTTTTCTATGCAAAGCCGAACGTTCCATACCGATAAATTCGGCAGTTCGGGAAATATTGCCGCCAAATCGGTTGATTTGAGCGTTCAGATACTCCCGTTCGAAAATTTCGCGCGCATCGCGCAGCGGCATCGACATCAGGTGTTCCGCACGCGCCCCGCCGGGCACGGGGGGAAGCGTTTCGCCCACCTCGGACGGCAGCATTTCAGACGTTATGACCACTTCGGGGTCGCCACCGGCGAGAATCATCAGCCGCTCGACATTGTTGCGCAGCTGACGGACGTTGCCGGGCCAGTCGTGCGCCTGAAGAACGGCCATGGCATCGTCGCCCACGGTTCGCTTCGGCAGGCCGCTGGAGCGCGATATCTGATCCATGAAGTGATTGATCAGCGTGGGAATATCCTCACGGCGCTCCGATAGTGACGGCACGCGAAGCGGCACCACGCCCAGACGGTGGAACAGGTCCTGGCGGAAACGCCCTTCGCTGACTTCCGTTTCCAGGTCGCGGGCCGTTGAAGAAACAATGCGCACATCGACCTGAACCTTGTTCGCTCCCCCTACCCGCTGAAAACTCTGGTCCGTCAGCGCGCGCAGAATGCGGCTCTGCGTTTCGCGCGGCATATCGGCGATTTCATCGATGAAAAGCGTTCCGCCATGCGCTTCCTCGAGCGCGCCAACGCGCTTGACCTCGCCGTTTTCTTCGATGCCGAAAAGCGCCGTCTCCATGTTTTCCGGCGTGATGGCGGCGGCATTGATGATTACGAAGGGGCCCGAGGCACGCGCCGACTGGGCATGTAGCAGCCTTGCGGTCAGTTCCTTGCCGGAGCCGGAAGGCCCCGTCACCAGAACCCGGCTGTTCGTCGGTCCGACACGCTCGATCGTCGAGCGAAGCTGGTTGACGACGCTGGACTGGCCGATGAGCTCATAACTGTCGCTGGTGCGCTGACGCAGATCGCGCACTTCGCGTTTCAGGCGCGATGCTTCCAGCGCGCGTTGCGCGATCAAGACCAGCCGGTCGGCTTGGAACGGCTTTTCGATGTAGTCGTACGCACCTGATTTAATGGCGGAGACAGCCGTTTCGATATTGCCGTGGCCGGAGATCATCACGACCGGAATATCGGGATTTTTCTCCTTGATGATGTCCAGCAACTGCAATCCGTCAAGCTTGCTGCCCTGAATCCAGATGTCGAGAAACACCATGGATGGCCGACGCTCGCTGATCGTGGCAAGCGCCTTGTCGCTGTCGCCAGCGGTGCGCACGGAAAATCCCTCGTCTTCGAGGATTCCCGCCACGAGTTCTCTAATGTCTTCTTCGTCGTCGACGATCAGGATGTCCCTGGCCATTATTTGCCTATTCTTTTGTTAGTCCTGCTCCGCCGTCTGCAGCGGTTGCGACTTCGTTTCAGTCTCGGAGTTTGAAGTTTCGGCCTGAGCCGGCCGCTCATAGCGCATGCGCAAACGGACGCGTGCGCCCCGGCCGCCGTCAGCGACAGCCGGCGCATCCTCCAGAGACACGAATCCGCCGTGCTCCTCCATGATGCGAGATACGATTGCCAGCCCCAATCCGGTCCCCTTTTCCCGGGTCGTCATATATGGCTCAAGAAGCCGTTCCCGGTTCTCAGCGGGCAGCCCGATACCATTGTCGGTCACTGTCATGTCGAGCCAGTCGTCGCCAGTTTCAAGCGCTACGGTAATTTTTCCCGGAGCTCCCCGCTCCTCATCGCCGATGGCCGAAACGCCTTCCGTTGCGTTTTTGACCACATTCGTAAGGGCCTGGGAGATCAAACGCCTGTCGCATCGCGCCAATAGAGCGCCATCGGCAACTTCGGCCTCGATCTCTATTTCGGGGTAGCCAACGCGCATCATGAACACGGTCTGGCGGACAATGTCGGCGACGTCATCCGTTGCGAAGGTGGGTTTGGGCATGCGCGCGAAGCTGGAGAATTCATCCACCATCCGGCCAATATCGCCGACCTGACGCACAATCGTCTGGATGCACTGGTCGAAAATATCGCGGTCCGTCGTGATGACCTTGCCGTACTTGCGGCGAAGCCGTTCTGCCGACAGCTGGATGGGTGTCAGCGGATTCTTGATTTCGTGCGCGATACGGCGCGCAACATCCGCCCACGCCGCGCTACGCTGCGCCGTGACCAGATCGGAGATGTCATCGAGCGTAACAACGAGGCTGTGATCGCTGGGGTCCGCCTGCTCCGAGGTAACCCTGACGGCTATGGTGCGGTCCTTGTCGCCGCGCGACAGCGTGATTTCCCCGCGCATGACCCGGCGGGGCTGCAACTCGGCTTCCTCGATGATGCCGGCAATTTCAGGCAGAACG
The DNA here is from genome assembly GCA_020441995.1 of Rhodobiaceae bacterium. Taxonomy (GTDB): domain Bacteria; phylum Pseudomonadota; class Alphaproteobacteria; order Rhizobiales; family Tepidamorphaceae; genus JACKJK01. Next base: position 12,255 of record JAGRLC010000078.1, on the reverse strand, counting down.
TCCTTGATCGGCTGACCGACATGGCGGCCCGGCCCCAGAAACGTCATCGCACTGCGGTTGACCACCGTAACCTGTCCCTCGCGGCCAACGCCGATGACACCCGCGGTTACGCCGGACAGAACGGCTTCCATGAAGCGCCGGCGGCCATCGAGCATCGTGTTGGCGCGCAGCAACTCGTTTCGCTGCGAGCGCAATTCACCGGTCATCGTATTGAAGGTCGAGGACAGCATGGCGAGGTCGCCCTCGCTTTTCTGCACCGGGACGCTGACATCAAGCTTCCCTTTCGCGATTTCGTCCGCGGCGTCGATCAGCCTGCGGATTGGCGCAACGAGCCGGTCGGCGAACCGGATACCGACCAGAATTGCGGAAAGCATCAGAACAAGCGCAAAGCCGACATAGACAAGCGCAAAGGCGAGCTGGACACCGAAACGCCCTTCCTCCAGCCGCTTGAACTCCGCGAAGTTGGCCTGCGTGCGCTGAAGGTATGAAATGACCTGCTGATCGACCGTGCGGGCGATGAACAGGTAGAGATCGTCATAGTTTCTGAGCTTCATCAACGCGCCGACCTGATCGGTACGGCCCGGAGCGATGATGATCGGCGTGCCGTCGCCGGCCTGCTTGAGGGCATTTTCCGGCGGAAGCAGTTCGCGGTCATTGGGCACTTGCGCGCTGAAAGCAATGGTCCGGTCGCTCTTTACCAGATAGACCCCCGACATGGAGCGGACCCTGGCCTGGGCATTGACGAATTCCTGCATGCGGCGCGCATCGACCTGAAGGACTTCGCGGGCGCGATCGAAATCATTCGCCATTGCGACGATGTCGGCCCGGATCACCTGTCCATGCTCTTTCAGATAAGCCTGGGCGACAGAGATCGAGGTTTCAACGATTGCCCTCGTGCGATCGGAAAACCAGCGGTCGAGGCCCTGATCGAGCGTGATGCTTGCGACCACGGCGACGAGAATGGCCGGAACCGCGGCAACGATGGAAAACATGCCGACAACACGGCCATGCAATCGTGAACCGGCCACACCGCGCATGCGCGCCGAGACAAGCCGGTATCCTTCCCGGCCGATCAGCAGCACAAGCCCCACAACAAGCACGAAGTTAACCGCTACCGCGATCTTGATCACGTCGGTCGTCGGCTTGACGGGCGTAAGACCGGTAAAGATGGCAAAGGTAATCGAGCTGGAAATCAGCGCCAGAACGATAACAACCGCGCCCAGCCTTGAGAAAAAGCGGTCGGATGCGCTGCTGCGCATAATGGCGTTCGGCATGGGCGCCGATGGCTTCTTTCCGGACTTTACGCGCGCACGTGGTTGTGCCGGCTGCCCGTTGGAACGGGCCTCTCCCTTAGCCGATGGGCCGGGCCTTGCCGCAGCCTTATCTTGTTGGGGAGTTTTCAAAAGCACCGGAATCCCATCGAACACGCCACACACGACGGTCCGCCGGCTACCGGCGGAATCGTGCTCTTCAGGCCACAGTTATTGTGGCGAATATGGCACAGGTGTGATCATGATTCATCACCTGTGTCCACGAAGAAGCGGAATGTCCAGATCACGGATTTTCTTGCGCAGCGTATTCCGGTTCAGACCCAGAAGCTCGGCGGCGCGAATCTGGTTCCCGCTCGTGGCAGCAAGCGCTGCGCTGATCAGGGGAATTTCGATCTCGTGCAAGACCCGGTGATAAAGGCCGGGCGGCGGCAGCGAGGTCCCGAACTGTATGAAATAGTTGCTCATGTGGCGCTCGACGGAAGCCGACAAACTCGCATCGGCATTGTCGCTGGAATCCACCGGCGCCTGTTCCACGGTCGACAGTTCCTGTTCGATGATGCCAAGCGTGATCGTTTCTTGCGGATAAAGCGCGGCAAGACGGCGAACGAGATTTTCCAGCTCGCGCACGTTACCCGGCCATGCATATGACTTCATGGCGTCGAGCGCCGCCTGGTCGATATGCTTGCGCGCAAGCCCCTCGCGTTCGACGACCGTGAAGAAGTGGCGCACGAGGTCGGGAATGTCCTCGCTGCGCTCGCGCAACGGCGGCAGCCGCAGCGGCACCACGTTGAGACGGTAATACAGATCCTCGCGGAACAGCCCCTGCTGGATGAGCTGGCGCAGGTCCTTGTTGGTGGCGGCGACAATGCGGACATCGGTACGGATCGGAACGCGCCCGCCAACGGTTGTATATTCGCCCTGTTGCAGCACGCGCAGAAGCCGCGTCTGGGCATCCATCGGCATGTCGCCGATCTCGTCGAGAAACAGCGTACCGCCTTCCGCCTGTTCGAAACGTCCGGCATTGCGCGTCTGCGCGCCGGTGAACGCGCCTTTCTCGTGGCCGAACAGCTCGGCTTCGATCAGTTCCCGCGGGATCGCCGCCATGTTGATGGCGACGAACGGCCCCTTTGCCCGTTTGCCGTAGTCGTGCAGCGCCTTCGCGACGAGTTCCTTGCCGGTGCCGGATTCACCGGAAATCATCACCGTAAGGTCGGTCTGCATCAGGCGGGCGAGAACGCGGTAGATTTCCTGCATCGCGGGAGACCGCCCGACCAGCGGCATTCCCTCGGTGTCCTCGTCGCGCGCCGACGCATTGCGGTTGCGCGGCACGGCGAGCGCGCGCCCGACCGTTGAAATCAGCTCGTTCAGGTCGAACGGCTTGGGAAGGTATTCGTATGCGCCAAGCTCGGACGCCTTGATGGCGGTCATGAACGTGTTCTGCGCGCTCATGACGATGATCGGCATATCGGGCCGCGACTTGCGGATGCGCGGGATCATGTCGAAGGCATTCTCGTCCGGCATCACGACATCGGTGATGATGATGTCGCCCTCTCCGCCCGAGGCCCAGCGCCACAAGGTGGAGGCCGTTCCGGTTGCGCGCACCGTGTAGCCCGCGCGCGAAAGCGCCTGGTTCACCACCGTGCGAATGGCGGCGTCATCGTCGGCAACTAGGATCGTTCCGCTTGCCATTATAATGCCTCTGCAATCTCTTCGCCGTCAGACTCGGGTTCGTCGTCCACATGCTTCCCGCGATACTTGGGCAGGAGGATGCGGAAATTGGTTCGCCCTTTTGTGCTTTCGCAATCGATCACGCCCCCATGGTCGCCGATGATCTTGGCGACGAGCGCCAGCCCCAGACCGGACCCGGACGTCTTGGTGGTCACGAACGGGTCGAACAGATGCGGCAACAGCTCGGAGCTGATGCCGGGGCCATTGTCGCGGACGCTGAACTCCAACGGGAGTGAAATGCGTTCCGATGTTCCGGGAACGGAAAGCCTGACGCCCGGACGGAATGCGGTTGTCAGCGAAATTTCGCCGTCCTTGGCATCGGGTCCGATTGCCTCGGCGGCATTCTTCACCAGGTTCAAAAACACCTGAACAAGCTGATCCCGGTTACCCCATACGGGGGGAAGCGAGGGATCGTAGTTCTCGGTGATCTTGATGTGATGGGCAAAACCGCTGACGGCGATACGCTTCACGTGCTCCAGAACCCGGTGGATGTTCACCGGCTCGCGGTCGATAGGGCGCTCGTCGGAGAACACCTCCATGCGGTCGACCAGCTTGACGATACGGTCGGCTTCGTCGCGGATGAGCTGGGTCAGCACCCTGTCATTCTCGCCAACAGTCGATTCAAGAAGCTGCGCCGCGCCGCGGATGCCGGAAAGCGGATTCTTGATTTCATGCGCCAGCATGGCCGCAAGGCCGGTCACGCTGCGCGCGGCGCCGCGATGGGTGAGCTGGCGGTCGAACTTGTCGGCAATCGAACGCTCCTGCAGCAGCAGGATGATCGCGCCGGGCCAATCGGGGAATGGCGCCGCGTAGATATCCGAAATGCGCTCGCCGCCGGTGCGCGGCGTTGTCAGGTCGACCTTGTACTCATGCACCGGCGACAGCCGGGTGCGCACCTGGTCGATGAGCGAAAGCATCGGGCTGCCGAACGGCACGAACGCTTCCAGCTGGCTGCGCTGCAACACCGTACGGCTGGTTTCGAAGAAGGCTTCCGCGGCATCATTGACGAAATGGATGCGTCCTTCCGGGCCGACGACAACGGCCGGCATCGGCAATGCGCTGACAATGGAATCCGGTATCGAGACCGATGACGGCGCAGCCGCGCCAGACGGTGTGGCTTTGCGCAAATCGCTCATGCAACCGCTCCCAGCGCTGTTTCGCCCGTATCCCGGTCCAGCGCATCCTCAACGCAAACCGCAAACAGCGCCGCCACCTTTTCCGGCGCTTTTTCCGTCAGCACGGCATGGCGCCGGGCCGCATGAACATGGTCGCGTTTGGCGCGATCGGCACCGAACATGGCGTCGAGATACCAGCCCAGATGCTTGCGCGCCGCACGCACGCCAACAGTCACGCCGTAATGGGTCAGGATCGCGTCGTAATGCTCCAGAGCGATTGCCATGATGGACCGCGCATCACGCGGCAGCGTGGCGGTGGCACCCTGCCCCGTCAGGCCGGCATTGATGTCGCCAACGATCCAGGGACGGCCATAGGCGCCGCGCCCGACCATCACGGCATCGGCTCCCGAGGCTTTCAGGGCTGCCTTCGCCGTCCGCAGATCGGTGATGTCACCATTGACCGTGAGCGGCACGCCGACGGCTTCACGGACCGCGCGCACGGCGCCCCAATCAGCCGCGCCTTCGTAGAACTGGCAGCGGGTACGCCCATGCACGGTAATCGCCTGCACGCCGGCATCGACAGCCGCGCGCGCAAGCTGAGGCGCGTTCACACTGTCATGATCCCAGCCAAGGCGCATCTTGAGGGTCACGGGCACCTCGCCCGCCGCCGCAACGGTCGCCTCGATCAGCGTCAGCGCATGATCGGGCTCACGCATCAGCGCCGACCCCGAATATCCGTTTGTCACTTTTCGCGCCGGGCAGCCCATGTTGATGTCGATGATGTCGGCGCCGGACGCAACCAGCCGCCGCGTCGCCTCGCCCATCCACCAGACTTCGCGCCCGGCAATCTGAACGACATGCAACCCCGTGCCCGCGGCTTCCGCCTTCAGCGCCATTTCCGGGTTCCCGCTGCACAGCGACTCGCTTGCCACCATCTCGGACACGACAAGCGGCGCGCCAAGCCGCGCGGCAAGCCTGCGGAACGGCGCATCCGTGATGCCCGACATGGGGGCCAGCACAGCGCGGGCCTGCGGCTTATGTGGTCCAATCTGGAGCAACGGCTTTCCCGGTCTTTCCTGCGGAATTGAATTGCTTACGATTTAAGCAAAAACCATACTGCCTCTTTTATAGTCAGTTGCGAAAGATGACAACCAACCAGAAGGGCAGTTTTGCGCTTTCGGAAAAATGGGTTACCGGGCATAGAGCTATAAAGCGCATCCCGGCAGACCTTCTGCTCACCCATACAGCGGATTATTGCAATATCCATGACCGGAAAATGCACGCAAAACGCAACACCATCCTTCGCCGCCATCATCGTCGCGGCCGGCAAGGGTTTGCGCGCAGCCGCGCGGCAGGCAGGAGACACACCTCCTAAACAGTATCAAAAAATAAATGGAATTTCTATTATATCACAATCGATTAACCCATTTATCTCATGTGATAATATAAATAATATTGTCGTTGTTATCTCCCCCGACGATCAGGATCTCTTCCAGCAGGAAGGCTTCGACGACAATCGGATTACGCTTGCCCATGGTGGCAAAACCCGTCAGGAGTCAGTTTTCCTTGGTCTCAAGAAATTAAATGAAATCAATTCATTATATGATTTTGTTCTAATACAAGATGCAGCCAGGCCCTTTCTTGCCGAAGGCCTTCTGAGCCGCATCATGGCCACGGTGGAAAAATACGGCTCCGCCCTGCCGGTCGTTCCGCTTGCCGATACGCTCAAGCAGCTCTCGCATGACGGTATTGTTGAAGCAACGCCCGATCGCGGCAGGCTTTTCGCCGCGCAGACGCCGCAAGCCTTCGCGTTCAAGGACATCCTGGAGGCTCACCGAAAGGCGGCACTGGACCCCTCGCTTAGCTTCACCGACGATGCTTCAATTGCCGAATGGGCCGGCATGAGCGTTCACACGGTCGAGGGTGATCCCCGTAACTTCAAGATCACCACACCTGATGATTTCGCCCGGGCCGAAACCTACATCGCCAAGGGGAAGAAAATGGAAACACGCATCGGCCAGGGCTTTGATGTACATCGTTTTGCGGCCGGCGATCATGTCATTCTCGGCGGCGTGAAAATCCCGCATGACATGGCGCTTTCCGGCCACTCCGACGCCGATGTTCTGCTGCACGCGATTACCGACGCGCTTTACGGATCGATTGCAGACGGCGATATCGGCGCGCACTTCCCGCCGAGCGACCCGAAGTGGAAAGGCGCGGATTCGACCGTTTTTCTAGACGATGCCGTAACCCGTGTGCGCAACCGTGGTGGCGAGATCGTGTTTCTCGACGCAACAATCCTGTGTGAAACCCCAAAAATCGGTCCACATCGCGACACGATACGAACGCGTATTGCCGAAATCACAGGGCTTCCAACCGGGCGTATCGCCGTAAAGGCGACAACAACGGAACAACTCGGTTTCACCGGACGCCGTGAAGGTATCGCCGCCATGGCGCTTGCCACCATCCGCCTGCCCTCGGAGAACTGATCTTATGTCCTTAAGGCACGAACCGCTTGCCCGCGCCGTCATCATCGCCTGCCGCAACCGTCACCTTATGCTGGCAACTGCGGAATCCTGTACCGGTGGCAAGGTCGCGGCGGCCCTGACCGAAGTGGCGGGGGCCTCCGATGTGGTCGAGCGCGGCTTTGTCACCTATTCCAACAAATCGAAATGCGAGATGCTTGGCGTCCCGGAAGGAATCATCGAACGCCACGGCGCGGTCAGCGCCGAAACCGCATTCGCCATGGCAGAAGGGGCGCGTCAGCGCGCCGGCACGGACATGGCGGTTTCGATTACGGGGATCGCCGGTCCCGGCGGCGGCAGCGCGGAGAAACCCGTGGGACTGGTCTACTTCACCTGTGCCGGCCCCGGAGACCGGCTCGTCGATGCGGAGAAGCATTTCACCGCGCCCGACCGCGCCGAAATTCGCGACCTTGCAACCGAACACGCACTGAAGATGCTTCTGGAAGCGGCGAAATCGGCCCCAGCCTGATCCTTTAAGCAACCTTGCCGTAAACCGCGTCGGCGCGCTTTTCGAAGGATTCGGAGAAGTGCGAGAATGCCTTGTCGAAGACGAGACCGGCAACAGCCTCGAATGTCCGGCTCCTGAACCCGTAAGTCAGGCTGAATTCGATATCGCAGGAATGCTCGTCCACCGGATGAAAGCGCCAGGTGTTTTCAAGCTGTTCGAAAGGCCCGTCGATATTCGAGACATCGATGGCCAGCTTCGGCTCGTCGAGCAGGATGCGGCTCGTGTAGGTCTCGCGGATCAGCTTGTAGGCGACCGTCATGTCCGCGACGACAAGCTCGCGGCCTTCCCCGTCCCGGTTACGGCTGCGCACGCGCAGCGACGAGCACAGCGGAACGAACTTCGGGTAAGCCTCGATATCGGCGACAAGAGCGAACATGTCCGGCGCCGAATGGGCGGCCCTGCGCAGGGTGGAAAAGCGTTTCATGCCGGACTGCGGTAGCGGCCTTGGCGCTACGCGCCAAGAGCCTTTTCGCGTGCGGCCCGCAGCTTGGCGAAATCCTCGCCGGCATGATGCGAGGAGCGCGTCAGAGGGCTGGCCGACACTAGGGAGAACCCCTTGGCATAGGCAATCGTCTCATAGGACTTGAACTCTTCGGGCGGCACGAAGCGGTCGACCTTGTGATGCTTCCTGGTCGGCTGCAGGTACTGGCCGATGGTCAGGAAATCGACATCGGCGACGCGCAGATCGTCCATCAATTGCAGCACTTCGTTACGTTCCTCGCCAAGCCCCACCATGATACCGGACTTGGTGAACATCGCGGGGTCGAGTTCCTTGACCCGCTGCAGCAGCCGGATCGAATGGAAGTAACGCGCGCCGGGCCGCACCGTCAGGTACAGTGACGGCACGGTCTCGAGGTTGTGGTTGAACACATCTGGCTGCGCCTCGACAACGGTTTCGACCGCCCCCTTCTTGCGAAGGAAATCCGGCGTCAGAACCTCGATGGTCGTCTCGGGGCTCGCCGCCCGGATGGCCTTGACGACGTCGGCGATATGCCCCGCGCCGCCATCGTCGAGATCGTCACGGTCGACCGAGGTGATGACGACATGCTCGAGCCCGAGCTTCACCGTCGCATCGGCAACGCGCGCCGGCTCCTCGCCGTCGAGCGCATCTGGCAGGCCTGTCCGCACGTTGCAGAAGGCGCAGGCGCGCGTACAGACCTCGCCCATGACCATGAAGGTCGCATGCTTCTTCGACCAGCATTCGCCGATATTGGGACAGCCCGCCTCCTCGCACACCGTCACGAGACCATGCTCGCGCACGATGTCCATCGTCTCGCGATACACAGGCGACCCCGGCGCCTTGACGCGGATCCATTCCGGCTTGCGCAGGATCGGATTATCCGGCCGATGGGCTTTTTCGGGATGGCGCGGTTTTACCGGGGTCGGTGAAACTGTGTCGAGGACAGTGACCATGGGGCAGCCGTCTTTCTGAAAATCAGGCCAGCAACCGCGCAATCAGCACGACGATGATCGCGCCTGCGGTCGAGATAAGGATCTGCTCGACAAGTGCGTTGCCAATGCCAAGGCTGATGTTGAAGTAGCTCGCCAGCCATCCGCCAACGAATGAACCGACGACACCGGTCAGCAGATAGCGGATCAGGCCGCCGCCGCCGACAATGAAACTGGCAAGCCAGCCGGCAACGAGACCGATCAGCAGAAAGATGACAAGTGATTTTCCGTCCATGATCTCAATTCCTTTGAGTTCGCAAGGCCCAATCCAACGCTAGATATGGATCGCCCGGCCATAGGCGTCCAGCGCGCTCTCGTGCATCATTTCAGATAGCGTGGGATGCGGGAAGACCGTGTGCATAAGCTCTTCTTCTGTCGTCTCCAGATTCATGGCGACGACGAAGCCCTGGATCAGTTCGGTGACCTCCGCGCCGACCATATGCGCGCCGAGAAGCTGGCCCGTTTTCTTGTCGAAGATCGTCTTGATCAGGCCGTTCGGCTCGCCAAGCGCAATGGCCTTGCCGTTGCCCGTGAAGGGGAAGCGTCCGACCTTGATGTCGTAACCGGCTTCCTTCGCCTTGGCCTCGGTCAGGCCGACGGAGGCGACCTGCGGATGGCAGTAGGTGCAACCGGGAATCTTCAGCTTGTCCATCGGGTGCGCATCGAGGCCTGCGATCTTTTCAACGCAGATGACGCCCTCGTGCTCGGCCTTGTGCGCCAGCATCGGCGGACCGGCGACATCGCCGATGGCATAAATGCCGGGAACGTTGGTGCGCCCGTAACCGTCGATAACGACGCAGCCACGGTCGGTCTTCACGCCAAGCGCTTCGAGCCCCAGGTTCTCGATATTGCCGACAACACCGACCGCCGAGATAAGCTTTTCGGCGCTAAGGTCCTGCTTCTTGCCGTCCTTGGTCTCGACGCTCGCAGTGACGCCGCTGGCGCTTTTCGTGACCTTTGAGACCTTGGCATCGGTCATGATCTTGAGGCCCTGCTTCTCAAGCTGCTTGCGGGCGATGCCGGCGATCTCGGCATCCTCCACCGGCATGATCTGCGGCAGAAGCTCGATCACCGTTACGTCCACGCCCATGGTCTTGTAGAAGCTGGCGAACTCGATGCCGATCGCGCCCGATCCCATCACCAGAAGCGATTTCGGCATGGTCTCGGGCACCATGGCCTCGAAATAGGTCCAGATCTGCTTGCCGTCCGGCTCGATGCCGGGAATGACGCGCGGGCGCGCGCCGGTGGCAACGATGATGTGCTTGGCCTTGTAGGTCCCCGGCTCCTTGACGCCCTTGGGCAGCGGATGCTGCGGCTCCATCGGTTTCTTTGCCGGTTTGGAAACAACCACTTCGCCGGGCTTGGTGATTTTCGCCTCGCCCCACAGCACATCGACCTTGTTCTTCTTCAGCAGAAAGCCGACGCCACCGTTGAGCTGGCCCGACACACCGCGCGAGCGCTTGACCACGGCGGCCGGATCGAAGGATGCCTTCTCCACCGACAGGCCATAGTCCTTGGCGTGCTGCATGTAATGGTAGATCTCGGCGGATCGAAGCAGCGCCTTGGTCGGGATGCAGC
>JAGRLC010000078.1:1782-2069 GCA_020441995.1 Rhodobiaceae bacterium | reverse complement strand
CGCGCTCCACAACCGCTGTCTTGAGGCCGAGCTGGGCTGCGCGGATCGCGGTGACATAGCCCCCCGGTCCGGCCCCGATCACGATGACGTCGTAGCTGTCTGCCATGTGCCCATCAATCCTGTCATGCTCTTTGGCCGGTTCGCGTGGCGAGAGGGCGCGCGCCCTCCTAACCCTGCAGAATGCCGGACAGTTCGTCTTTCAGCGCCAGGCGCTGTTTCTTCATGTCCTCAAGATGAAAATCATCCGTCGGCTCGACTTCGGTCTCGGCGCGATGAATGGCGCGGTT
>JAGRLC010000078.1:0-1767 GCA_020441995.1 Rhodobiaceae bacterium | reverse complement strand
TCGGCCAACTGCGCGAAATGGGTATTCGCCGTTTTCAGCTCATGGATTCGATCCGCATGCTCGGGGAATTCCTCGTGCAGTTCGTGCGGGACATGACTCATTACGTTCCTCCAGACCGGATTAAATGTTCACTCGTTCAGCCTAGTTGCCCCGGCATATCGCCCATTGCGCTAACGCAAGTCATCGTTGCCGTTTTTGCCGCTCTCGCCGTCTTTCTCTTGCCCTTGTTTCTTCCGCCTCATTTGCGAAAGGATCATGGTCGCGATCACCGCGGGCAGTCCGAGAAGTCCCAATATCTCAAGGACCGTCTCCACCCGCGCCCGTCACATCAAACCAGCATCGACATCGGCTTTTCGATATAGCCCTTGATCAGCCCGATCAGTTCCGCCGACAACACGCCGTCGAGGCAGCGGTGGTCGGACGTCAGCGTGATGCTCATGACGGTTGCAACGCCAAGCGCGCCATCCTTGACCACCGGGCGTTTTTCGCCGGCGCCGACCGCGAGGATCGAGGCATGCGGCGGATTGATCACGGCGGTGAAGTCCTTCACCGCGAACATGCCGAGATTGGAAATCGCCGTCGTGCCGCCCTGATATTCCTCGGGCTTCAGTTTCTTGTCGCGGGCGCGGCCGGCGAGATCCTTCATTTCGTTGGAAATGGTGGAGAGCGACTTTTCCTCCGCCTTGCGCAGGATCGGCGTAATCAGGCCATTGCCAGGCAGCACGGTCGCGACGCCGATATCGACGTGCTTGTGCCGCACCATGGCGCTCTCGGTCCACGAGACGTTGGCTGCCGGCTTCGCCTTCAGCGCCATCGCCATCGCCTTGATGACCATGTCGTTGACCGACAGCTTGTAGGCCGGCTTGCCGTCAATTTCGGGCGCGGACGCGTTCAGATCGGCGCGCAGCTTCAGCAGGTCGTCGATCATGCAATCGACCGTGATGTAGAAGGCCGGCACCTGCTGGCGTGCTTCGGTCATGCGCTTGGCGATTGTCTTGCGCATGCCATCGTGGGGGATGAGGTCGTAGGAGCCTTCCGGGAAAAGCTTCAGTACCTGATCGTCGGAGGGAGGCGCGGAAACCGCTGCCGCTGGCGCGGCGGATTCAGCCGCTGCTTTCGGTGCGCCAGCCGGCTTCGCGGTACCGCCGGAAATCGCCGACTCAACGTCCTTCTTGACGATGCGGCCATGCGGGCCCGACCCCTTGATCGAGGCGATATCTACGCCGTTATCCTTGGCGATCCGGCGCGCCAGCGGCGACGCGAACAGCCGCCCGCCGGACTTAGCTTCAGGCGGCGGTGGCGCGGACGAGGCCGGCGTCGGCTTGGGCAGATCGGAAGAAGAGCTTTCCTTCTTCTCTTCCTTCGGCGCCTCGGCTTTCGGTTCTTCCTTCTTGGCTTCTTCTTTCTTGGGCGCACCGCCACCGGACGTGTCGATCGCGCTTGCGTCCTCGCCTTCTTCCAGCAGCACGGCGATCAACTCGTTGACCTTGACGCCCTCGGTGCCTTCGGAAACCAGGATCTTCCCGACCTTGCCCTCGTCCACGGCTTCGACTTCCATGGTCGCCTTGTCGGTTTCGATCTCGGCAATGACGTCGCCGGACGTGACGTCGTCGCCTTCCTTGACGTGCCATTTGGCGAGCGTGCCCTCTTCCATCGTGGACGAGAGGGCGGGCATCAGGCTTTCGGTTGCCATGATCCGCGCTCCTTACCGGTAGGTCACTTGTTTCACCGCCGCGATCACCTCGGCGGTGGTCACCAGCGCGAGCT
>JAGRLC010000077.1 GCA_020441995.1 Rhodobiaceae bacterium | reverse complement strand
GTCGGGCCGATCATCAGGATGTTTTTAGGCTGGATTTCCTCGGCCAGCGGCCCTTCGACCTGCTGCCGGCGCCAGCGGTTGCGCAGCGCGATGGCGACCGCGCGCTTGGCGTCCTTCTGGCCGACGATATAACGGTCGAGCTCGGAAACGATCTCGCGGGGGGAGAAGTCAGGCATTAGTGGTTCAGCTTTCGTAGTAAGCGGGCGGCAGACGGCGCAGCAGTTCGCCGTCGGGGATGAGCTTGAGGATCATACGGCGGGCCGGCGCCCAGCCAACACCGAGGCCGACGAGAACCGCGCCGAGTACGAAGAAGGTGTACGGCACGAATCCGAGGCCGGTACCGGACAAGGTTTGCAAGGCCGTGGCAATCGCCGCTCCCAGATAGACAAGGCCGGAAACCAGCAATGCGCGCCGGTCGATGATCAGCGCAATGACGGCGAGCACGGCAATGATCGCCAGCACATAGGCCGCCGCCTCGGAGCGTCCGGAATAAAGCTCTTCCCGGAACGGGGCGATGATGGAGTGCACCACGAGCGGTGCGGCAAGCAGATGCAGCCAGAAGGCGCATTCCGAATGCCGCGTCAGGCGATTGGGGTCGGACAGGTCATAGCTCATGGCGGCGGCAAAGACGCCGACGCCCAGCACGCCGATCAGCAGCGGAAGATGCGAAACCGCATAGTCCGGCGCAACAATGGCCACGGCCATGTAAACGGCCGTGACAGCCGACCCGGCCAGCGGCAGCAGAACGAAAGGCAGGCGGAAGCGGAGATAATAGCCGATGGCGGCGGCCACGCCCGCCAGCGCGCTGATCGCGCCAACAGCGGGAATGAGCTTGTCCTGCTCCATGCCCTTGAACAGCGCGCCTGCAAGAAAGGCCGCCGACAGGGCAACCGCGCCGCAAAAGGCCATGACAACGACGATCGACGAGAGCGGCATCCGCAGCTTGCGCGTCACCAGTTCGCCGAACAGCCAGCCGATGGCCGCGACAACGCCGAAAGTGACTGCGCCGATGATCGGAGTGTCGCCGGCAATGAGGCGCGGCCAGTCGAGTTTGAGGATTTCGATTGCGCTACCGCCGATGCCGAAAGCGAAGATCAGCAGGCCGATGGCAAGAAAGAAATCGCGGAAGCCACGGAACAGACGGAACGGTTCGTCGGGACTGGCGTAATGCGCATGTCCGCCGGCGTCCTGGCGGCTGATGGCCAAAATCCGGTTGCGCTGATCTTCGGAGATGATGCCTTCGCGCACCGCATGCTCGAGGTCGGCCTCACTCGGCATCGAGCGTCTCCACCGTCACCTTGTCGTTGGTGTAAACGCAGATCTGCGCCGCGATTTCCATGGCCTTGCGGGCAACCTGTTCCGCGTCCGAATCGGTGCTGGCGAGCGCGCGGGCGGCTGCCAGCGCGTAATTGCCGCCCGAGCCGATGGCGATGATGCCGTCTTCGGGCTCAAGCACGTCGCCATTGCCGCTGACAACGAGGCTGACCTTGCTGTCGGCAACGATCATCATTGCCTGAAGATTGCGCAGCGCGCGGTCGGTGCGCCAGTCCTTGGCAAGCTCGACGGCGGCGCGCGTCAGCTGGCCCGGGTATTGTTCCAGTTTCTTTTCAAGCCGGTCGAACAGCGCGAAGGCATCCGCCGTCGCGCCGGCGAAACCCGCGATGACATTGCCGCCCGACCCGATCCGGCGGACCTTCTTCGCCGAATGCTTGATGACGGTGTCACCAAGGCTGACCTGTCCGTCGCCGGCGACGACAACCTTGCCGCCCTTGCGTACGGTGATGATGGTGGTGCCATGCCAGACGGCGTCGCGTTCGCTATGTGCCATACGGCTTTCCGCTCCGGTAAATCCAAAAGACACACCCATTTAGGGGCTGAGCATGACTTTTGGAAGGCATGAGTGAAATCAGCAAACCCGCCGGGTTTGCAAGCCCGAACGGGCGTCGCCGGCTTTCCGTCGCCCACGCGGAGGCGTTGAGCGTAAGCGAAACGGCCGTGAGCGGAATGAAAGCTATTAACTCATCTTGTTAGCGATACTGGCGCGCGGGTGTCTGCGCTGGTAAAAGCCGCCACTTGTCTGCTTTGATGAAAACAGGTGCTCCATGAGCAAGGCCCGGCGCGCGAAACTCTCGCGCAAGACCAACGAGACGGATGTGACCGTCGCCGTCGATCTCGACGGCACCGGCAAGGCTAAGATCGAGACCGGCGTCGGTTTCCTCGATCACATGCTGGACCAGGTCGCGCGCCACGGCCTGATCGACCTGACGATTAAAGCCAGGGGCGATCTGCACATAGACATGCACCACACGGTGGAAGATGTCGGCATCACGCTCGGCCAGGCGATTTCCGAAGCGCTTGGCGAGCGCCGCGGCATCTGCCGCTATGCGTCCAGCGATCTGCCCATGGACGAAGCGCTGACGCGGGTTGCCGTCGATGTCTCCGGCCGGCCCTTTCTCGTCTGGCGGGTGACGTTCCCGTCGGAAAAGATCGGTGCGATGGACACGGAGCTGTTCCGCGAGTTCTTCCAGGCGCTGTCGCAGCACGCGAAGATCACGCTACACGTCGAGAATTTCTACGGCGACAATTCGCACCATATCGCCGAGTCCTGCTTCAAGGGTCTTGCGCGTGCCCTGCGCGCCGCCTTTGAGACAGATCCGCGCGCCGCGGATCGTGTTCCATCGACAAAAGGGACGCTTAGCGTCTAGACGCCGATTACCTAGGCACTTGAGTGTCCGGGCATTTGGCGCTTTAACGCAGGTTTCGGCATCCGGCGGATGCCAGCCCGTGACGAGAACTTGGATCTGATGGTTGTTTATACCGCACATGTCCCGGCAGGAACCGCGCCGCGAAGCGACCGCGACGCGGACAAGGTCGTCTTCGTCAAGGATGGCTTTGCCTGGAGCGCGCTGATTTTCTCGTTCCTGTGGCTGCTGTTCAACCGCTGTTGGATTGCGGCTCTTGCCGTGCTTGCGGTTTCGGTTGGCTTGAGTGCCGTGGGTGAGTTCTATCCGCGCCTGACCGATGCGGTCGGCATGGTGGGCTTCCTGTTTTCGCTTCTGGTTGCTCTTGAAGCCAATAACTGGCGGCGCTGGAGCCTGTCGCGAAAGGGTTATCAGGAGCTTGGCCCCGTTACCGGCTCCAATCGGGCCGAATGCGAGCGCCGGTTCTTCGAGAACTGGATTTCGGGATCGGCCGCCGTGACCGCCGCCCCGGTTCCGCGGCCCTCTGTGCCGGCAAAGATGAGTGTTACGCCGGGCATAGTCGGCATGTTTCCGGAGCGCGGAAGATGATCTCCAACGTTGCCATTATCGACTATGGCTCCGGCAACCTGCACTCGGCCGAGAAGGCTTTTGCGCGCGCGGCCCGAGAAGGCGGAACCGGCACGACCGTGACCGTCACCGACGACCCCGATGTCATTCGCAAAGCCGACAGGATCGTGCTTCCCGGTGTCGGGGCCTTTGCCGATTGCAGGTCCGGACTGCTCGCGATTCCCGGCATGGAGGATGTGCTGAGGGAAACGGTGATCGATGCGGGCCGGCCGTTCCTTGGAATTTGCGTCGGCATGCAGCTGATGGCCGAACGCGGCCTTGAATATGGCGAGACGCCCGGCTTTGGCTGGATCGGCGGCGATGTCATGCGTATCGAACCCTCGGACGCAAGCCTCAAGGTGCCGCACATGGGGTGGAACACGCTCGATGTGGTAAACCCGCATCCGCTGCTCGATGGCGTTCCCACGGGGCCGGACGGATTGCATGCCTATTTCGTCCACTCCTATCACCTGCACACGACCGATCCTTCCCAATGTGTCGCAACCACCGACTATGGCGGCGCGGTGACGGCGATGGTCGGCCGCGACAACATGGCGGGAACCCAGTTTCACCCGGAGAAAAGCCAGTCGTTGGGTGTGAGGCTGATCGCCAATTTCATGAAGTGGGCGCCATGATCCTGTTTCCCGCAATCGACCTGAAGGACGGCCAATGCGTCCGTCTTGTCAAGGGCGAGATGGATCAGGCAACCGTTTACAATGCCGATCCCGCAGCCCAGGCGGCGAGCTTCGCCGAAGCCGGGTTCCCGTGGCTGCATGTCGTCGACTTGAACGGCGCTTTCGCCGGCAAGGCGGTGAATGGCGCTGCGGTTGATGCAATCCTGTCCGCCGTTGCCGGACGCATGAAGGTGCAGCTCGGCGGCGGCATCCGCACGTTGGAAGATGTCGAACGCTGGCTTGGCGCGGGTCTCTCCCGTGTAATCCTCGGAACCATCGCGGTGCGCGATCCCGCTCTCGTGCGCGCCGCGGCAAAAGCGCATCCGGGACAGGTCGTCGTCGGTATCGACGCGCGCGGCGGCAAGGTTGCGGTGGAAGGCTGGGCGGAAACCAGTACCCTCGACGCTGTCGATCTCGCACGGCGTTTCGAGGACGCGGGCGTTGCGGCCATCGTCTACACCGACATCGACCGGGATGGCGTGCTGACCGGCATCAACTGGGACGCAACCATCGCGCTGGCCGATGCGGTATCCATTCCCGTGATTGCATCCGGCGGTCTCGCTTCGATGGAAGACATCGAGCGGCTGGCGCAGCCCGACGCGGCCAAGCTCGAAGGCGCGATTTCCGGCCGTGCGCTCTATGACGGGCGCATTGACCCCGCCGCCGCCCTGGCGCGGCTGGCGCAGGCGGCTTGAGGGAGCGACGAGATCATGCTGAAGACCCGCGTCATACCCTGCCTCGATGTCAAGGATTGCCCGTTCGCCCGCAGCCACAAAGTGGTGAGGACGAACAAAACGAAAAAAAGGCGGCCATCCAGATGTTGAAAACCCGCGTCATACCCTGCCTCGACGTTAAGGATGGCCGCGTGGTGAAGGGCGTGCAATTCGTCGATCTGATCGACGCCGGCGACCCCGTCGAGGCGGCCATCGCCTATGACGCCGCCGGCGCTGACGAGCTCTGCTTTCTCGACATCACCGCCAGCCACGAGGATCGCGGCATTCTGTTCGATGTTGTCACCCGTACCGCGGAAGCCTGCTTCATGCCGCTGACCGTGGGCGGTGGTGTACGCACGGTTGAGGACATCCGCAAACTGCTGACGGCGGGCGCGGACAAGGTGTCCATCAACACCGCCGCGGTCAACGACCGGCAATTTGTCGCTCGCGCCGCAGAGAAATTCGGCGAGCAGTGCATCGTTGTCGCCATTGACGCGAAACAGGTCTCGGGAGAAGGCGAGGCGCCGCGCTGGGAAATCTTCACCCATGGCGGGCGCAAGCCGACTGGGATTGACGCGCTGGAATTCGCCCATGAGGTCGTATCGCTCGGCGCGGGCGAACTGCTGCTGACATCGATGGACCGGGACGGCACCAAATCCGGCTTTGACAACGCGCTGACCCGCACCATCTCGGATGCGGTTGCGGTGCCGGTCATTGCCTCGGGTGGTGTCGGTAACCTCGACCATCTTGTCGACGGCGTGCGCGAGGGACATGCGAGCGCGGTTCTTGCCGCCTCGATCTTCCACTTCGGCACCTACACAATTGGCCAGGCGAAACGTCATATGGCCGCCGCCGGCCTGGCGATGCGGCTCGATGGCGTCGGGGGCGCGTCATGAGCGCAAAAATCATTAAAGAACGCGTCGATCTCGACGCGCTGGCCGAAATCATTGTCGCGCGCGGCGGCGAGACGGCGGAAAAGTCTTATACCGCCAGCCTGCTTGCGGGCGGGCCCGAACGTGCGGCAAAGAAGTTCGGCGAGGAGGCGGTTGAGGCGGTGATCGCCGCCGTCAGCGGCGACAAGGCCGCGCTGACTGCGGAAACCGCCGATGTGCTGTATCATCTGGCTGTGTTGCTGCAGGCTGCGGGCGTCTCGCTCGATGACGTTTACGCCGAGCTTGCCCGCCGCACGGACCAGAGCGGGCATGCCGAGAAGGCCTCCCGCACCAGGGGCTGACTTTTCAGGGCTGAACACCATGGACCAGATGTCGCCAGCCGAGCTGTCGCCGTATCAGACCTTCACCCGCGAGAAGTGGGCGGAGCTGCGTGCCGACACGCCGATGACGCTGTCACCGTCGGAGATCGAGCACATGCGCGGTCTCAACGAACATCTGTCCATGGACGAGGTGGAGATGATCTACCTGCCGATGTCGCGCCTGCTCAGCCTTTATGTCGAGGCGACCCAGAGCCTGTTCCGCGCGACCCAGGAATTTCTCCACGCCGGCAAGTCGAAGGTACCCTACATCATCGGCATCGGCGGTTCGGTGGCGGCCGGCAAATCGACCACCGCGCGCGTGCTCAAGGCGCTGCTGGCGCGCTGGCCCAATACGCCCAAGGTCGATCTGGTGACGACCGACGGTTTCCTGTTTCCAAATGCGGTTCTGGAAGCCGAAGGGCTGATGGAGCGCAAGGGCTTTCCCGACAGTTACGACCTGCCCGCGCTGCTGGAATTCCTGACCCGGATCAAGGCGGGCGACCGCTCGGTGCCCGCGCCGGTCTATTCCCACTTCACCTATGACATCGTCGAGGGCCAGCACATCGTTGTCGACCGGCCCGACATCCTGATTCTCGAAGGTCTCAACGTGCTGCAGGTGGGAACCATGCCGCGCGACGGCGAGGCGATCCCCTTCGTATCGGACTTCTTCGATTTCTCGATCTATCTCGATGCCGACATGGAGACGGTGGAGAAGTGGTATGTGAGCCGCTTCCTGCGTTTGCGCAGCACGGCATTCCGCGATCCCGGCTCCTACTTCCACCGTTATGCACAGCTGGACGACGATGCCGCGCGCGAAACGGCGCTCGGCATCTGGAACAGGATCAATCTACCGAACCTGAAGGAAAATGTCCGGCCGACGCGGCACCGCGCCGACCTGATCCTGAAGAAGGGTGATGATCACCGCATCGAGACGGTGAACCTGCGCAAGCTTTGAAGCAATTCCAGGAAAAGTGGATTCCGGTTTTCCGTCCGGAATTGCGTCAAACTGAAAAAGCTTTTCATTCTTCAGATCGGGAAGCCGTTTTCGCGGGCGAGGTCGGCCAGATTGACCTGCGGCCGCGCGCCGACATGGCTGATGACCTCTGAAGCGCAGATCGCGGCAAGCCGCCCGCATTCCTCCGGTGTCATGCCGCGCGCCTTTGCGAACAGGAAACCTGCCGCGTAGAGGTCGCCGGCGCCGGTCAGATCGACCACCCGGGCAACCGGTTCGCACGGCACATCGACCCGGGAGCCGGTGTTGAAGATCGTTGCCCCTTCCGCGCCGCGGGTGATGACGGCGGAACGCGCTTCGCCGCCGAGCGCGTCCATGGCGGTGGCAAGGTCGCCGGTCTGGTAGAGCGAACGCACCTCGTGCTCGTTGGCGAAGACCATGTCGATGGTACCGGAGCGGATCAGCTCGAGAAATTCGTCGCGGTAGCGCTCGACGCAGAAGGCGTCCGAAAGGGTCAGCACAACCTCGCGCCCCGCCGTCTTGGCGATCTCCGCGGCTTTCACGAAAGCCTGCTTGGCGTTCTCCGGGTCCCAGAGATAGCCCTCGAGATAGAGCATCCGCGAGGCGGCAACCATTTCTTCGTCGATGTCGGCGGGGCCCAGTTCCTGCGCCGCGCCGAGGAAGGTGTTCATGGTGCGCTCGCCGTCCGGCGTGACCAGTACGAGGCAGCGCCCGGTGGCGGCGCCTGAATCGAGCGGCGCGGTGTCGAAACCAACCCCGAGCGCGCGAATGTCATGGGTGAAAACCTCGCCAAGACCATCGTCGGCGACCTTTCCGGCAAAGGCCGCCGAACCGCCCAGCGAGGCGATGCCCGCGATCGTGTTGGCCGCCGAGCCACCGGAGGATTCCGTGCCCGGTCCCATCTGGCTGTAAAGCAGATCCGCCTGCGCCGGCCCGATCAGATGCATCGATCCCTTGGCAAGATCGTGCTTGGCGAGGAAGGCCTCGTCGGCGCGGGCGATCACATCGACGATCGCGTTGCCAAGGCCGATAACGTCATAGCGGGTGTCGGTCATGCGCTTTCAGATCTTTCAATACATGGCTCTGGATGGGTACCGGTCTTGATAACGTTCAACCACGGTCACATGTTTGCGGCTGGTCAATTCCCGCCTTCCCGCAGTTTCATCGCGCAATCAACAGGTCGATCATGTTCCAGGACGCCGTCACGTCTTTCAACCAGATGTTCGAAAAACCGTTTCGCGGCGTATTGTGGAAGACGATCGGTCTGACGCTCCTGCTGTTTGTGGCGGTCTTCGCCGCGGGCTTCAAGCTGCTGGAGTATTTTTCCGCCGATTTCGCCGCCTGGATCGTCGCCGCCGCAGGTATTTTCGCCGCCCTGATCTATCTCGTGGCCTGCGCATTCCTGTTTCCACCGGTTACGGCGCTGGTGGCGAGCCTCTATCTCGACGACGTGGCGGACATCGTTGAAAAACAGGACTACCCGGCCGATCCGCCGGGCAAACCGATGCCCACCGGCGAGGCCATCGTTCAGGGCTTGCGCTTCATGCTGATCGTCATCGGCGTCAACCTGCTGGTTTTGCTGGTGATCTGGCTTCCCGGCGTTAATGCCGCCGCTTTCTTTGTCGCCAACGGTTATTTGCTGGGCCGGGAATATTTCGAGCTGGCCGCAAGCCGGTTCCGCCGGCGCGATGATGTGAAAGCCTTCCGCAAACAGCATGGCGGCACGGTCTTCATGGCTGGCATGGTCATCGCGCTTTTCGTCGCAATTCCCATACTCAACCTGATGACGCCGATGTTCGCGACAACCTTCATGGTTCACACCCACAAACGGCTGTCGGGTTCGCGTCCGCTCGAAGCCTAATCGGTTTTGTCGGGAAAGACGCAGCAATCGCGGATGATGCAGCGGTTGCAGGCGGGCTTGCGCGCTTTGCAAATGTAGCGCCCGTGCAGGATCAGCCAGTGGTGGGCGTCGCGCTTGTAGGCTTCCGGCACGACGCGCTCCAGATTGTCCTCCACCACGCGCACATCCTTGCCCGGGGCAAGGCCGGTGCGGTTGGAAACGCGGAAGATGTGGGTGTCCACGGCAATGGTGGGTTCGCCGAAAGCTGTGTTGAGCACCACGTTTGCGGTCTTGCGCCCAACGCCGGGCAGGCGCTCCAGCTCCTCGCGTGTGCGCGGCACATCGCCACCGAATTCCTCGAGGATCATCTGCGACAGGGCCAGAACGTTCTTCGCCTTGTTGCGGTAGAGACCAAGGCTCTTGATGCGTTCGCGGATGCCTTCCTCGCCAAGGGCCACCATCTTTTCAGGCGTATCGGCATCGGCGAACAGGATCTTGGTTGCCTTGTTGACCCCGACATCGGTCGCCTGCGCCGACAGGGCGACGGCGACGACGAGCGTGTAGGGATCGCGGTACTCAAGCTCGGTCGTTGGCTCCGGGTTGCCCGCCTTCAGCGCGGCAAACATCGCCTCGATGGTTTCCGGCGCGAGTTTCGTCGGCTTTGACCGGCGTGCCGGTTTCTTTTTCGGTGCGGCTTTTGGTTTCGGAGCAGGGGTCTGGCGCGTTGTCATGGTGCCTCTATAATCAACCGTCATGAGCGACGCCAACCCGAATCCTGAAAAGCCCTTGTTCGAGGCGGTGATCACGCCGCACCGTTCGCTCAGCGCGCGCGGATTTCTCCTCGTCATGTCGCTGATCGCCGGGATCAGTTTCATATCGGGCCTGGCGTTCTGGATGATCGGCGCATGGCCGGTGGTCGGCTTCTTCGGCCTCGACGTTGCGCTGATCTGGTTCGCCTTCCGCGCCAACTACCGTGCAGCGCGCGTGCGCGAGATCGTCTCGGTCAACCATGACAGGCTGCGCATCGAGCGTACCGATACTAAAGGCCGGCGCCGCCGTGTTGAGATGAACCCCTATTGGACGCGTCTTGAGGCCGAGCGCGACGAGGAATTCGGCATGCTTGGGCTGTCCGTGACCTCCCACGGCACCAGCGAGCGTGTTGGCGACTGGCTCTCGCCGCCTGAACGCGAGACCTTCGCCAAGGCTTTGTCAAAAGCTTTGCATGATGCCCGCAACACGATCCCCGCGTGAAAACCCGGTGCAGGAATCGGGTGGGTTTGCCGTCATTCCCGATCTAGACAGGCTTCATGTGAACGAAGCATGGAGCCGGTTCGATGATGTTCGATGCCACAACCGCAAGCCTTTCGGCATGTTCCGCCATGACAGCCAGTGACAACGCCGGGCGCATGGCGGGATCGGAAACGCTTGATGATTACGCCCGCGTGCGCCGCGCGATCCGCTTTCTCACCGAAAACTGGCGCGACCATCCCGACCTCGACCGGATCGCGGGCGTGATGGATCTCAACCCGACACAGGCGCAAAAGCTGTTCCACCGCTGGGCCGGGCTGACGCCGAAACAGTTCGTGCAGGCGATCACGCTCGATCATGCGCGTGCCCTGCTGGCCGATCACGAGACGGTGCTCGACACCGCCTATGATGTCGGTCTGTCGGGACCTGGCCGGCTGCACGATCTTTTCGTTACCCACGAGGCGATGACGCCCGGCGAATACCGCAATCGCGGCGCCGGTGTTGAGATCGCCTATGGCTTCCACCCCGGCCCGTTCGGGCTGGCGCTGGTGATGGCGACGCCGCGCGGCCTGTGCGGTCTTGCGTTTTGCGACGGCGAGGAAGGCAAGGCGGATGCGCTCGCCGACATGACGAGGCGCTGGCCGGCCGCCGGTTTCGTCGAGGATGAAGCCCGTACCGCGCCCTATGCCGCGCGGATATTCGATTCCGGAAGCTGGTCGCCGGAAACGCCGCTGCGCGTCGTCATGATCGGTTCGGATTTCGAGGTCCGCGTCTGGGAGACGCTCTTGAAAATCCCCTTCGGCAAGGCGACGACCTATGGCGACATTGCCCGTCATCTCGGCAAGCCCAGCGCTGCGCGCGCTGTTGGCGCGGCGGTCGGGCGCAATCCGATCTCCTTCGTGGTGCCGTGTCACCGGGTGCTGGGAAAATCCGGCGCGCTCACCGGTTACCACTGGGGCCTGACGCGCAAACGCGCCATCCTTGGCTGGGAAAGCGGACTGGTCTGACCGGTTCCGGATTCCAGCAAACCAGGATCAGGCCGCGAGGTCCTGCTTGCTGGCGATGCCGCCGTTCTCGTCGAGCCGGTAGATGATCGGCGTGCCCGTACCGAGCTCGCGTTTCAGGATTTCCTCACCCGACAGACCCTCGAGCCGCATGATCAGCGCGCGCAGCGAATTGCCGTGAGCGGAGATCAGGATGCGCTCGCCGTTCAGCACACGCGGCAGGATTTTCGCTTCGAAGTAGGGCAGCACGCGGTCAGCTGTGTCCTTGAGGCTTTCCCCGCCGGGCGGGGGAATGTCGAACGAGCGGCGCCAGATATGCACCTGCTCCTCGCCCCACTTCGCGCGCGCGTCATCCTTGTTGAGGCCGGTCAGGTCGCCGTAGTCGCGTTCGTTCAGCGCCTGGTCGCGGATCGTTTCCAGATCGCTTTGGCCAAGTTCATCGAGCATGATCGACAGCGTGCGCTGGGCCCGCGACAGGTCGCTGGTGAAAGCGATATCGAAAGACAGGCCCAGTTCCTGCAGAGCCTTGCCGGCCGCATGGGCTTCCTTCACGCCCTGCTCGGTCAGGCCAGGGTTTTCCCAGCCGGTGAACAGGTTCTTCAGGTTCCATTCGCTTTGCCCGTGGCGCACGAGCACGAGGAGGCGTTCCATGTCGCGTCTCTTTTCCAAAAGTCAGTCAGACAGGCCGAGCACATCGGCCATCGAATAATGTCCCGGCTTCTTGTCGAAGGCCCAGATCGCGGCCTTGACCGCACCGCGCGAGAAGATCGAACGGTCGCCGGCATAGTGAGAAAGCACAAAGCGTTCGCCAGTACCGGCGAAGATCGCTTCATGATCGCCGATGACGCTGCCGCCGCGAAGTGTGGCGAAGCCGATATCGCCGCGCTTGCGTTCACCGGTAATTCCATGGCGCGAGAAGACGCCGTGATCCTTCAGCGATATGCCACGGCCCTCGGCGGCGGCCTCGCCCAGCATCAGCGCGGTCCCCGAAGGCGCATCGACCTTGTGGCGGTGATGCATCTCGACGATCTCGATGTCGAAATCGGCATCGAGCGCGGCGGCGACTTTCTTCGTCATCGCCGCGAGCAGGTTGACGCCGAGGCTCATGTTGCCGGCCCGCACGATGCGCGCGTGCCGTGCCGCCGCGTCGAGCTTCTTGATGTCGTCTTCTTCAAGTCCCGTTGTGCCGATGACATGGACGATGCGCGCCTGTGCCGCCAGTTCGGCAAAGGCGAGCGTTGCTTTCGGCGCGGTGAAATCGAGCACCGCCTCGCAGCGGGCGAAACAGGCGATCGGATCGTCCGTGATTGCGATGCCGTTGGCGCCAAGGCCGGATAATTCGCCTGAATCCTTGCCCAGCGCATCGGAGCCCTCACGTTCGATGGCCGCGATAAGTTCGCAGTTTTCGGCTTCGGCAATGGCGCGGATCAGAGCCTGGCCCATACGCCCGGCAGCGCCGACGACGACGAAACGCATGTTCTCCAAGCCCTCGCTGATGATCAATGCGCGCTGCTATAGCAGGCGGCGCTGTCGGGATAAACCCGACGAAAGGCATGGCCTGTATTCGGGGTTCGGCCAGCTACAGCGCGGTTGCGATTTCCGTCACGATCTCGGCCGCGGCGGTCTTGGGATCGCGGCTCTGGGTGATCGGGCGGCCCACGACGAGATAGTCGGCCCCCGCCTTTATGGCGGATGCCGGCGTGGCGACCCGCTTCTGGTCGCCGCTGTCGCTTCCCGCGGGCCGCACGCCCGGCGTGACGATGGTCAGCGACGCTCCGGCCTTGCTGCGCACGGCGGTCACTTCATTGGGTGAACACACGATGCCGCCCATGCCGGTTGCGGCAGCTGACTGAGCGCGGTTCAGAACCAGCGCCTCCGGCGCATCGACATAGCCGGCCTCGGCGAGATCGGCGGTGTTGAGCGAGGTCAGGACCGTGACACCGAGCAGGCAAAGCTTGCTGTCACCCAGACCCGCAACCGCGGCGCGCATGGCTGCCGGATAGGCGTGAACGGTCAGGAAGGCAAAGCCCTGGTTTGCCGCGTTCTCGACCGCCTTCGTCACCGTGTTGGAAATGTCGAGGAGCTTCAGGTCGAGAAAAACATTATGGCCGTCGGCGGCTAGGTCGCGGGCAAGATCGATGCCGCCGCTCATGGCCAGCTCCAGGCCGATCTTGAAGACGCCGACATGGCCGGTCAGCGAACCGGCGAGACGTTCCGCCGTTGCGGTATCGGGTACATCGAGTGCGACAATCAGCCGGTCGCGCGCGGAAAGGGTAGGGGGCGTTTTGCTGGTCATGCGATACCGCTTTGCGTTTATCCGCGCGGGCGGCGATAGGTCCACACCCGTGCGGGCGGAAGGTTACGCCACACCCATTTGGAAACGTCGATTGTATAGTCGCCGTGACCCATCGGGACCGGTGGCACCAAGGCGTAGGAGAACTGGACGATCGGCCTGCCCGGATCGAGCGCTTCGAGGCAATCGTTGATCAGCCGTACCCGTTGCGGCAGCGGCCGTGTGAACAGCGGCAGCCCGGTAACGACACCGGCGAGCTGCGGATTGCCGAGATGGCGCAGG
Source organism: Rhodobiaceae bacterium (assembly GCA_020441995.1). GTDB lineage: Bacteria > Pseudomonadota > Alphaproteobacteria > Rhizobiales > Tepidamorphaceae > JACKJK01. The sequence continues at coordinate 2,407 of JAGRLC010000077.1, read as the reverse complement.
TGATCGCGCAACTGATATGCATCGCCGCGCAGCACCGTTACGCCGGGAAACGCTTCTTTCAGCATGCGGCAGAATTTCGGGTTGTACTCCACGAGCACAAGCCTCGATGCGTCGAACCCGCGATCGATCAGTGCGCGGGTGATGACACCGGTGCCGGGGCCGAGTTCGACAAGAATTCCGGGATGGGCCGGATCGACATCCTGTGCCATGCGCTCGGCGAGCTCACGGCTGGAAGGACTGACAGCACCTGTGCGCAGCGGGTTCGAGGCCCATGATTTGAGAAAGCGAAGGTCTTCGACGAACTGATCGCGCTTGCGCTTTGGTACCGCCGTATGGTGCTGCATATCGCCTGATATCCCCCGTACCGCCTTACGGTGCGTTATTACGCACATTCGTGCTACGGCCTTTTCAGGCCTCTGGCAAGACAGCTGCCGTATCGCGCGCCGGAAAGGTTCTTCGCCTTAAATCGCGACGCTTTCATGACCGCGCAAGCTTACTCGTCACCGCGCCCCTGGAAAAAATCCTTCACGCGCGAAAAGAACCCGTGCGCATCCGGATTGTTTTCATCCGATGTCGCCTTTTCGAATTCCTGCAGCAACTCGCGCTGCCGCTTGTTTAGGTTGACCGGCGTCTCGACGATGGCCTGCACGTAGAGATCGCCGTTCTGGCGCGAGCGCAGGACCGGCATGCCCTTGCCCGAAAGCCGGATCTGCTTTCCGGTCTGCGTGCCAGCCGGAATCTTCACGGGCGTACTGCTGCCGTCGAGTGTCGGAACTTCGAACGAACCGCCAAGCGCCGCGGTCGTGAAGCTGATCGGCACCCGGCAGAACAGGTCCGCTCCGTCGCGCTGGAAAATGTCGTGCGGCTTGACCGAGAGGAAGATGTAAAGATCGCCGGCAGGCCCGCCGCGCAGGCCGGCATCCCCTTCGCCGGAAAGCCGGATACGGGTTCCGTCCTCGACGCCGGGAGGGATGTTGATCGACAGGGTGCGTTCGCGCGTTACCCGGCCAGCGCCGCCGCAATCGTCGCACGGCGTGTCGATGGTTTCGCCGGTTCCGCCGCAGCGCGGACAGGTCCGCTCGATGGAAAAGAAGCCCTGGCTAGCACGCACCCGGCCCGCACCGCCGCAGCCGCTGCAGGTGGTCGATCCGGTGCCGGGCTTCGCACCCGTGCCGCTGCAGGTTTCGCAGGCCGCGCTCGAAGGCACGCGAATTTCCGCGTTCTTGCCGGCAAAGGCGTCTTCGAGCGTGATTTCCATGTTGTAGCGCAGGTCGGCGCCACGGCGGTTGTTCTGGCGCGCGCCGCGCCGCCCGCCGCCCATCATGTCGCCGAACAGGTCGTCGAAGATATCGGCCATCGAAGCGCCGAAGTCGCCGTTGAACCCGCCCCCGCCGGCGCCGCCGTTCTGGAACGCGGCATGGCCGAAGCGGTCATAGGCGGCGCGTTTTTGCGGGTCCTTCAGGGTCTCGTAGGCGACGTTGATTTCCTTGAAGCGGGCTTCGGCTTCCGCGTCGTCGGGATTGCGGTCGGGATGAAGCTGCATCGCCAGCTTGCGGTACGCCGACTTGAGCGCCGCAGCATCCGCACCACGTTCAACGCCTAGGATTTCATAAAGGTCGCGCTGAGACATTGATTGGCTTCACTGGCTGCCGTGATGAACCTGTGAAATGACATCGCGGCTGACCGCCATGCATTTCGTTTCAGATAGTTTCGCCGGTGCGCGGAATCCAGCCCGGACGCACCGAAGCGGCTGGATTGTGTTAATTCCGCAACGTTCCGGGGCTGTCAATGTTCGTTTCGGGACCGGATACGAAACGGGCGGCTTTTTCGAAGCCGCCCGCCCGTAATCATGTCCTGTCAGGTCAGGCCGACTTCTTTTCGTCGTCGTCGTCCTTGACCTCTTCGAAGTCGGCGTCGACGACATCGTCACCTTCGTTCTCGCCGGACACTTCATGTGAGGTGTCTTCCTGCGAAGCGGCATAGATTGCCTCGCCGAGCTTCATGGCGGCTTGAGTGAGCGCCGCGGCCTTCTCGTTGATGGCCTCGGGCTCGCCGCTCTCGATCGCTTCCTTGGTGTCGGCGATCGCGGCTTCAAGCGCGGCCTTGTCGGCTTCGGCCAGCTTGTCGCCATGCTCTTCGAGCTGCTTCTCGGTGGCATGCACCATGGACTCGGCCTGGTTCTTGGCCTCCACCGTCTCGCGCCGCTTCTTGTCTTCTTCAGCGTGCGATTCGGCGTCCTTCACCATCTGCTCGATGTCGGCGTCGGAAAGGCCGCCGGAAGCCTGGATGCGGATCTGCTGTTCCTTGCCGGTGCCCTTGTCCTTGGCAGACACGTTGACGATGCCGTTGGCATCGATGTCGAAGGTGACCTCGATCTGCGGCACGCCGCGCGGAGACGGCGGAATGC
>JAGRLC010000076.1 GCA_020441995.1 Rhodobiaceae bacterium | reverse complement strand
ACACCGACATCGGCTGGATCAGGGAACACACGCGGCTCGGCAACCTGGCTCGGCGCTGGGACCTGCGCGGACGCCCGGCGATCAACACGCTGCGCGGCAGCGACCTGACAGCGGCGGAAAGCTGGATTTCCTCCCAGCCCAGGAACGCGCCGCAGCCGACCCCGCTGCATCACGAGTTCATTCAGGCGAGCCGCAAGGCGGCGACAAGGCGCCAGCGCATGACGGTGGGCGGGTCGCTCGCCGCTGCGGTGGTCGCCATCCTTCTGGCCGGCTACGCCGTGATCCAGCAGCGCGCCGCCGAAAGCGCGCTGAGAACGGGAACGGAATCGGCCAACAAGCTGGTCTTCGGTCTGGCGGACCGGTTCAAGGATTCCTCGGTGCCCGGCCGCATCATCGAATCCATTTTGGACGAAGCGCGCAGCCTTCAGGATGAACTGTCGGCGAATTTCCCCGACGATCCGGAACTCCAGCGCAGCAAGGCATGGGCTCTTATTCAACTCGGCGACGTTTACAAGAATCTGGATGACCTCTCAAAAGCCAAGGCCGTCTATAGCCAATCACTCGACATTGCCCGCAAGATTGCCGCGAAAGAGCCGGATGCGGCCAAGCGGCAACGCGATATCGCGGTAAGCCTGAACCGGATCGGTGATGCTGAACTGCGCAGCGGCAACGCACAATCGGCTCAAAAGGCATTCGAAGAATCGATGTCAATTACGAGGGCGAACGTTGCCCGCGAACCCGGCAATGTGACGTGGCAGCGCGACCTTTCGATAGACTTTGAGAAACTCGGCAACATCAGATTGTCGGCCGGAGACACCGAAGGCGCACTCGAGGCCTATGGTGAAAGCCTCCAAATCACGCGCGGACTCGCAGCCGCCAATCCCGGCGACGCCAAATGGCAGCGAGACATAACGATCAGTCTTAGCAAGATCGCGGACATCCACCTGGATGCGGATGATACCGATGCAGCGCTCTCCATCATTGCCGAACAACTACGGATCGCACGCGCTCTTGCCAGCCGTGATCCCGACAACACGGCCTGGCAAAGGGCTGTCATCATCGCCCTCAACGACATGGGCCGCGCCCGCCTGATGTCGAAAGATCCCGCTGCCGCTCTCAAAGCCTATGCCGAGAGCCTGGCGATCATGCGCGGCATTGCGGAAAAAGACCCCAACAACACCGAATGGCAACGTGACATTTCCATCGGGCTGCACCGTCTGGCCGACGTCCAGATGGATGCTGGCGATCCCTCCGCGGCGCTTGAAATGTTTCGCGAAAGCCAGAGGATCGCACGCAAATTGTCGGCGGGTGACGCACAGAACGCCTTGTGGCTCGAGGATGTCGCCAAGGTTGGCGAGCGGTTCGGTGATGCGCTTGCGGAGACCGGAGACACCGAAGCCGCGCGCACCGCCTATGACGAAAGTGTCGAAATCAGGCGCCGCCTCGCCACACAGCAACCCGGCAACCCCGACTACGCGCGGCAGTTTGCAGCTGTTCTCCTCAAGCTGGGCAACATGCTGGAACGCGTCAGCGATCTGCCGGCCGCACTCGCAGCCTTTCATGAGAGCGCCGCGGTCACACGCGAGTTGCTTCAAAAGACGCCGGACAATCCGGAAACGCGCCGCCACCTTTCCGATGCGCTGAACCGGGCCGGCGACATGCAGATGTTCCAGGAAGACTTCCAGGCCGCACGCGCCAGCTATCGCGAAAGCCTTGCGATCCTGCGCAGCCTTGCCGCCGAAAACCCGGACGATGCGTCGGTGCAAACATCCATCGCCTATCATCTGTTCAGCATTTTCGTGACATCCGAGGATTCCGGCGAGAAGCGAAAGCTGCTGGAAAGCATCATGGACATCCTCAACGGGCTTTTGGCCCGCGATGCCCTGCCTGAAGGCTTCCGCAATTGGCCCGACCTGATCCGCGAGCAGTTACGCGAACTGCCCGCCGCAACCGCGGCGCAATAGGACGGTTGCCGCATGGCTGACGCCCCGCCCATGAAGGTCTTCATTTCCTACTCGCGCAGGGACCGCGACTTCGTCGCAAACGTCGTCGACGCGCTGGAAGCCACCGACGGCATCGAGGTCTTCCGCGATACCGACGACATCCTGCCGACCGAGG
>JAGRLC010000075.1 GCA_020441995.1 Rhodobiaceae bacterium | reverse complement strand
GATCAGATGGTTGTTCTGGATCAGCGCATGCAGGGCGGGCGCCGACAGCGTTGCCAGTACGATATAGGCCGCCGTTACCGGCAACCCCATGCCGAGCACCAGCGAAGCAAGCGCGATCAGCACGATGGCGACCATCAGGTTGCCTCCCGCCCATTGCGCGATCATCAGCGAGAAGGTGTTGCCGACGCCGGTCATGGCGATGACGTTGACGATCAGGCCGACGGTGATCAGCAGCACGCCGGTCATGATCATGTTGCGCGCACCCATGGCCAGAGCATCGAGGATGCCACGCGGCCCCATGCGGTTGGGTGTCAGCCAGCTGGCCACGACTACGGCGAGGATTGCCCAGGCTGCGGCATAGGTCGGCGTGAAGCCGACGATGAGTAACGTGATCAGCAGGCCGATCGGGAACAGGAAGGCCGGGCCGCCGCGGCGCAGCACATCGAGCGCCTTTGGGGTGTCCTCTTCCGTGGAGACGAGGTTTTGCCGTTTGGCTTCGATACGCACGAAGAAGGCGACCGACAGGAAATAGACGACAGCGGGCAGGAAGCTGACGGCGACGATGTCGAGATAGGGGATCTGGGTGTAGCTCGCCATGACGAAGGCGCCGGCGCCCATGATCGGCGGCATCAACTGTCCGCCGGTCGAGGAGGCGGCTTCCACTCCGGCGGCGAAGCGCGCCGGAAAGCCGGAGCGCTTCATCAGCGGGATCGTGATGACGCCGGTGGAAACGGTGTTGGCGACGGCGGAGCCGGAGATGGTTCCGGTCAGGCCCGACGACATGACGGCGACGAAGCCGGGCCCACCTACGAACCGGCCTGCCACTGCGCGGGCGAGATCGATGATGAACTCGCCCGCGCCGGAGCGCACCAGAAAGGCTCCGAACAGGATGAACAGGAAGACGAAGGTGGCGGAGATGTTGCCGATGATGCCGAACATGCCTTCATCGGAGAAAACCGAACGGAAGATCACCGTTTCGAAGGTCAGGCCGGAAAACCTGAACACACCGGAAATCAGGCCGCCCCACCAACTGACATAAGAGAGTGCGGTCAGCGCGATCAGCGGAATGATCCATCCCGTGGCGCGCCGGGTCAGTTCGAGCGCGGAAAAAATGGTGAAGAGCGCCAGCCCCCATTCGAAGCCTGACAGATGCACACCGCGTGCGTAGATGGCGTCCTCCGACGCCAGGATCATGACCGTGGAGAAGGCCGCGAGCGCGCCGAACACGATGTCCGCGATCAGCACCTTGCGGGCCAGGCTTTCCGATGCCGTCTGGAAAGCCGGGTAGCGAAGCGCGCAGATGAAGGCGAGGCCGGCGAAATGCAGTCCTACGAATTTCGATCCCGTCAGCCATTCCGAAAGGCTCGGGCCATAGAGATTCGCGACGATGTGCAGGACGGATATCGCGATGCAGGCCGCCACGAACAGGTGCCGCAGCGGTCCGGAAAATTCGCGCACAACTTCAGAGGCCAGCGAACCGGTTTCGTCGTCGTCGTTGTCCGATGTGGTCTTGTCGCTCATGGCCGGCGATTTCCCCGCTCACCGATCCCGAAGGATGAGACGGACCGGCAAAAATGCCGGTCCGTCTGCTTGACTATACCGGCCTTACTTCAGCCGGTCGGGGATGGTGACGCCGGCTTCCTCGTAGTAGCGGATGGCGCCGGGATGCAGCTTGACCGGCAAGCCGGCGATGGCGCTTTCGAGGCTCATGGCGCTGGTGGCCTTGTGGATGCCCTGAAGGAAGGCGAGGTTCTCGTAGATCGTCTTGGTGATCTTGTAGACGGTTTCCTCAGGCACGCTGTCGCGCACGGCGAGGAAGTTCGGCTGCGCGACCGTGGTCACATCCGTATCGAGGCCCGGATAGGTGCCGCCCTTGACGGTGAAGGGCACCCAGAGGTCCTCGAAATCGCCATTGGCCTGCTTGGTCTGCTCGGGCGTGAAGGACAGCAGCGTGACCTGGTCGGCCATGGTGGCGAACAGCTTCGAGACTGCGCCAACGGGCGGTCCGGCCGGCGTCGAGATCGCGTCGACCTGGCCGTTCTGCATGGCATCCGCGGAGGGGCCATAGCCCGCGTACATCAGTTCGTAGTCTTTCTCGATGTCGATGCCGAGATTGCCGAGGATGGTCTTGTTAGACCCGAGCGTGCCGGAATTCTTGGCGCCGAGCCCGACCGACTTGCCCTTCACCTCCATCATATCGGAGATCGTGCCGCTCTTGGCGAACTCCTTCTTGACGATGAAGTGCTCGACGTTGGGCCAGAGCATGGTGATGGAACGCAGGTGCTCCTGCGGGCCGTCGTTGGCGAGCGGGCCGGTGCCCTTGGCGGCATAGGCGCCATAGAGACCCTGGAGAATTGCGAACTGGGCTTCGTCCTCACGGATAAGCTTGACGTTTTCGCCCGAGCCGGCGGAGTTGATCGCCGACATGTTGATCTTGTCCTTGGGCTGCAGCTTGACCTTGACGAGGGTCGCAAGCGCAACGCCGACCGGATAGTAGGTGCCGCCGGTGGAAGCGGTCGCGAGCAGATAGTCCTGTGCGTCCTGCGCGCGGGCCGGCGTACCCAACGCTGTCGCCGCCATGGCCGCGCCGACGAACGCTGCCGCGGCGCCACGCAATACGGAACGGCGGTCCGATAGCTGTTTGCGGTTTTTCATTTCGGATTTTCTCCCTCTCCTCCTGGCAGGCCGTTTTGACCAGCCTTTTCCTTTATCGGAACCTAGGATTCACGCAGATGGCGGGCAATGCAACCGCCAAGCCGCAGGGGAACCTTATCAATGTGTCTGAGGCAGTATGAATATTGTTCCTAACCTTTCAGGAACCAAAAATTCCCCTAGGGCATTGCATTGGCGATTAGAGCCCCCACATGTTTCCACAACGGCGCCACAATGGCATCGTAATTTGGCTTCCAGAGCGGGATCACAGGTTGAACCCGTAAGAATGATGAAGGTTCTGCGTGCAGGGGTGTGAGAGGTCTCTCATCATGCGCGCGGCCATAAGGAGCAAAAGATGACCAAGGTCATGAAAACGCTTAGTGTTCTGGGTTTGACCGCCGCTCTCGCCGGTGGTATCGCTGCGTTCAATCCGGCCCCTGCCGAGGCGGGTGGTAACGGTAAGTTTGTCACCGGTCTCATCATCGGCGGCGCTGTTGGCGCGATTGCCAACGAGGCGGCCCACGATCATAACCGCAGTTACCGTGAGCGCAGCTACCGCAGCTCCAGCTGGCGCACAAACAGGCACATCAACTGGTGCTACCGCCACTACCCGAATTCATATGACGAGTACGACAATACATGGGTTTCCCATGGTGGTCGTGTTCGCACCTGCCGCTCGCCCTATTGGGGGTAAGATGCGGTCCGCGTAGCGGATAGCATAAGTAAAAGACGAATTTTGAAGGCCGGGCGTGGCAACTGCCCGGCCTTTAACTTGTGCGGATTCCGGTTTTTCCGGGAACCGTGATGGCGGTTGAGTCGTTTCCATTCTGATCGCGCGGCCGGGTCCGTGCCCAAGTGGGGCACAGAGGACCAGCGGCGCGGAGGCTCAACGAAGCCTCCCGAATTCACCCTCCGGCCTGGGCAGCATGGCCCGTTCCGGTACGCGTAAAGAAGGGAGACAGCCATGAAAACCTTGATCGCTCTCGGACTGACGAGCGCCCTCGTCGCAGGCATTGCCGTCAGCAACCCCACTCCGGCAAAAGCGGATGGCGGACTGATTACCGGTCTGATCATCGGTGGTGTCGCCGGACATGTGATCACACGCCACCATGACGATTTTTTCGACCGCCATTACTCGCGCCACCGGCATCATTACCGCGCGCACAGCAGACATTCGCGCAGGCACGTCAACTGGTGCCACAGCAAGTACAGGTCGTACAAGGAATGGAATAATACCTGGGTCAGTTACTCAGGCGATGTGCGCCAGTGCCGTTCGCCCTATTGGGGGTAAGACGCAGCCCGTCTAGCGGGTGAAACGAATTCAAAGCAGGCTGCCGGTTATCGCGCCGGCAGCCTGTGTTGCTTTCACGAAGGATCTTCGAGAATTTCCAGCGCCGTGGTGCGGGCAAGGCCGATGATTTGCGCGCATTCGATAATGGTTTCGCGTTCCGCGTCCTCCATCTTGCCGTCGGCGGCTGCGACCAGCGACATGGAACGGATCACGAGCCTCTTGCCATCATTATTGAGCACATCGGCGATTGAAAGCAGATAGTCTTCGAGCGTATGACCCGCGGCCAGAACATGCTCGGCCTGGGCGAGCATGTCTTCGCGGCCAAGCGTCTTGTCGGTCAGCTTGGCGTAGACCTCGATCACGGTCTGCACTTCGGCGTCGTCGATGTGCCCATCCGACATCATCAGCAGCAGCATGGCGTTGAGGATGGCTTTCTCGAAATTTTCGAGAAACGCCTGCTCGTCCTCGTTGAGCTTGGCGTCGAGGACATTCATCTCGTAAGTGCCGTTGCAGATGGTGCATTCGACCACGCCTTCGGGAGAAGCCAGGGGCAGGACAGGCATGTTCATCACCGAGAACCAGCGCCGCACCTCCTTGGCGCGATATGCTGTCTGATCATTGCACTTGGGGCAGAAGAAATTGCCCTCTTTAAGCGGCTTGATGCGGTTGATGGGTCCGAGAAGGGCCATGATGCACACTCCCGTGCGATGCTCGCCAGAGCAATTCAAAGCTTACGATAGGGCAATTACGCGGCGATGTCGCGGTGGCTTGTTTTCTACTGCTCCACATTCGTCCCGGCGACGTTCTCGGCAAGCATCTTGCGCAGAACATCCGGCCAGTCCTTCTGCGCCGCATTCAGCAGCCCTTCTTTCTCAAGCGGCTCCAGAATGGCGAGGGCCTCTTGCAGGCTATCGCGCTTTTCATTCTCTTGCGACGTGATGTTCGCGACGCGGAACAGGGAAATGACCACCTCGATTTGCGAGCTGACATTGCCGGGGGTGTTGGCGGCAAGCGCGCGCGCCAGCTCCAGGCCTTCCCGGTAGGTTTTCTCCGCGGTTTCCGTGTCGCCCGTGTTTTTGAGGGCGTCGCCGACCCGGTACAGGTTGATGACAACGCTGCGTTGCCAGCTGACATTCGCAGGTTCGCGCTCAAGCAATTCGCGGCAAATCCGCAAGCTTTCCCGGAAATGTTCAAGCGCCTCTTCGGCCTTACCCTGCTGGGTACGGATATCGCCGATCTTCTGCAGCGCAATCGCGACGTCGCGCTGCCATTCCGCATTTGCCGCGTCGCGCCCGGCAAGCGCACGCCTGATCGCGAGGCTTTCCTCTGCTGCTTCAATCGCCGCATCGAGATTGCCCGATTGCATCCGGAAGAACCCGACCTTGTCCAGCAAAAGCGTTATATCGCGCTGCCATTGCGTGTTGGCGGCATCGTGCCTGATTAACCGCCGCGCGATGGCAAGGCTTTCCTCGTAGGCTTCGACTGCGGAATCGGAGGCCCCTTCATTTGCCCGAACATCGCCGATTTTTTCCAGGCTGACCGAGATGTCGCGCTGCCATTGGGTGTTCTGCGGATCGCGCTTTGCAAGCGCGCGCCTGATTTCGAGGCTTTCCCGGAAGACCTCATCGGCACCTTTAACGTCGCCTTGACGCAGGCGAAGGTCGCCAATGTTGTCGAGGCCGACGGATACGTCGCGGCGCCATTCGATGTTTGCGGGATCGTTCGCGGCAAGGGTGCGTCTGGTTTGCAGGCTTTCCTGGTACATCTTCAGGGCTTCGGTGTCCTTGCCCTCATGCATCAGGATGTCGCCGATCTTGTCGAGCATGACGGCCTTGTCGCGCTGCCAGTCCATATTTGACGGCTCGCGCCCGGCAAAGGTCCGAATGATTTCCAGGCCTTCCCCGTAAGCCTCGCGCGCGCCGGAAAGGTTCCCCTCCCAAAGTCGCGCCTCGGCAATTTTTTCAAGAATAACCGCGACATCCCTTTGCCGGCTTGCACTGGTCGCGTCTTTTGCCGCGAGCGCACGGACGATCGCCAGCCCCTCTTCGTAGGCGGCTTTCGCGGTCGTAAGATCGTCGAGGCGGGTGTAGACATCGCCGAGCTTTGCGATTGCGACCGCCTTGCTGCGCAGCAATTGCGGGTCATCGGGAAAATTCGCCGATAACGCGTCCTGCAGACCGCGCGCCTCGTCGAGGATGGACTGGATGATGCGGCCGGGCACCGGGGACTTTTCGAACTTTTCGGCAAGCTGGAAAACCATGCGGTTCGCCGAACCCGTTGACGTGCGCAGGGCGCTTTCGGCGGCGCGCTGCTGGATCACGGCGTAGCCGGCCAGAAGGATGGCGGCCACCGCAGCGGCGAGCGACCCGCCCACCGTCATGCGCTGGCGCCTTGTCGCCGCCTTGCGGCTCGCCTGAATGAACTCATGATGCAGCGGGGTCGGCTGCGGCGCGTTCCTGGGCTGGCCAGCGATCCATTCCTCGGCCGCCTTCAGATCGCTGCCGCGCAGCGTGTTGATCGCCGGGCGTCCGCGCAGGTCCCAGCGCCGAGCCAGGTTGCCGAGCCGCGTGTGTTCCCTGATCCAGCCGATGTCGGTGTTCAGCGCGGCGACAAGATTGCCGATGGATGCGTCGAACTCGCGCTTGTTGGTGAAGAAGATATAGTTGAGCCTGGCGAGAGCGGCGGGAATGTCCTCGCCCTCGACATCGCGGATGACGATGGGGGCGAAACGCTTGTTCAGGCTTTCGGCAAGCT